>JABGQJ010000687.1 GCA_018648945.1 Victivallales bacterium | reverse complement strand
GAGGAGGCCGCGCACGACGCCTCCATCATCCGCTTTGTGAATCAGATCTTCACGGACGCGATTCGGCAGCGAACCACGGACATCCATCTGGAGCCCTTCGAGGACGAATTCCGGGTGCGCTACCGGATCGACGGCGTGCTGCAGGACGTCCCAGTCCCCCCCACAATGAAGCGATACCAGCCCGCGATCGTCTCCCGCACGAAGATTCTGGCCAATCTGGACATCGCCGAGAAGCGGGTGCCCCAAGATGGCCGGATCAAGCTGCGCCTGGCGGGGAATCAGATCGATGTGCGGGTGTCGGTGATCCCCATGATCCACGGCGAAGCAGTCGTCATGCGCCTGCTGCATCAGACCGGCACGGTGCTGGGGCTGGGCCGATTGGCCATGGGCGAACGCGAGCTGCGCCTCTTCCGGGAAACGCTGGGCCTATCCCATGGCATCGTGCTGGTGACCGGCCCGACTGGTAGCGGCAAGACCACCACGCTCTATGCCGGGCTACAGGAAATCAACGACTCCGAGCGCAAGATCATCACCATCGAGGATCCGGTGGAGTACCAGGTGAAGGGAGTCAACCAGATCCAAGTGAATGAGAAGACGGGGCTGACTTTTGCCCGTGGCCTGCGCTCGATCCTGCGACACGATCCGGATGTGGTACTGGTAGGCGAAATCCGCGACGCCGAGACCGCATCGATCGCCGTCCAGGCGTCGCTGACTGGCCATTTGGTCTTCTCGACCCTCCACACGAACGACTCGCCCAGCGCCCTTACCCGTCTGGTGGACATGGGCGTGGAACCCTACTTGGTGGCCTCGTCGGTGGATGCGATCCTGGCCCAGCGCCTGGTGCGGGTGCTTTGCCCGCACTGCAAGGAGCCGGACGACTCCACAGAGACTCGCGAAGTGTTGGGCGACACGATCCAGGCCTTCCGCGGGGTCGGTTGCGAGCAGTGCCGCCAGACCGGCTTCTCCGGCCGTCGGGCCATCTTCGAGCTGATGGATATGCGCGAGGATCTGCGACGGCTGGTGATGGAGGGGTGTTCGGCGGGGCAACTGCGCGAGGCCGCGCGGGCCTTCGGCTGGTGCTCGCTCTACGAGGACGGTCTGCGCGTCGTTGGTGAAGGTGCCACGACCTTGGCCGAAGTCTTGCGTGTCTGTAAGGCCGGCCTGACCGAGGACGAGGGATGAACCTGGCATACCGAGCATTGGCGGCCGACGGCACGACCCAAGAGGGCCGAATCGAGGCGGCAAGCCGGGCCGACGCCCTGCGGCGACTCGCCGAACGGGGCCTGCGGCCGCTGCATATGGCCGAGAGTTCGGTCGATGCCGCCGCCGACCAGGCACAGGCAGCCCAGATCCGCGGCCGCGTTTCGGCTGCCGAGGTCGAGACCTTCACCCGGCAGTTGGCCGCGTTGCTGGCGGCGGGTATCCCCCTGTCCCGTTCGCTGGAGCGATTGGCTACGGAGGCGGGGTCCGCCAACGCCCGGGCGCAATGGCAGGCGATCCACGGATTGGTCGTCGATGGTGCGGCGTTGGCAGACGCCCTCGGGCAGTTCCCCCGCACCTTCCCCAGAGTTTTCATCGCCATGGTCAAAGCAGGCGAGGCGGGCGGGTTCCTGGACACCGTGCTGGAGCAGGTGGCAGAATTCCAGTCCCGCGAGCGGGATCTGCGCGGCAAGGTGACGGCCGCCCTGGTCTACCCGATCGCTCTGGGCATGCTGGCCACCGTCGTGGTTGCGTTCCTGCTGGTCTACTTCATCCCCAAGTTCAAGACGATTTTCGAGGATTTCGGGGCAAAGCTGCCGAAGATCACCCAGCTCATCGTCGCCTTGGGCGACGGCGCCCGGAACTACGGCCCTGCCCTGCTCGCCTTGCTGGCCGTGGGTGCGGTGCTGTTCCTGCGTTGGTGGCATACTCCTTCGGGACGTCTGCGGTGGGAACAATGGACCCTGCGGCTGCCATTGGTTGGCGTCTTGGTGTCGCGCTTCGCCATGATCCGCTTCTGCCGGATGCTCGGCACCCTCGTCGGGGCCGGCGTCCCATTGCTGACGGCCTTGCGGGTGGCCCGGGAATCGCTGGGCAACCAGGTTCTGACCCAGGCGGCGGACGCCAGCGTGGAACGGTTGACCCAGGGGGGACGCCTCGCGGACAGCCTCGAAGCCTGCGGGGATCTGTTCCCCGGCTCAGCCCTGGAGATCATCTCCGTGGCCGAGGAGACGGGCCGACTCGAGCAGGAACTGGTGCGCCTCGCCGACACCACCGAGAAGGATCTGGACCGACGGCTCCATATGGCCGTATCGCTGGCCGAGCCTGCGATGCTGGTGGTGATGGCCGCCGTGGTGGGAGTGATCGTGATCGGCATGGTTTTGCCGATCTTTGCGTTGCAGGACTACATCCGCTAACCCTAGCGTCACCAAGGAGAACACAGACGATGGCAGACCGAATCCCGAAGCGAGTCCAGGCCCGGCGACATGGTTTCACGATGGTGGAACTGCTGCTGGTCCTGGTGATTCTGGCAACCTTGGCGGCCATTGTGGTGCCCAAGTTCACCGGGCGCTCCGAACAGGCCCGGACCACCGCCGCAAAGACCGAAATGTCCGGGGTGGAGACCGCGCTGGATGCGTTCGAGGTGGACCACAGCTTCTACCCGAGCAACGACCAGGGACTCAAGGCTCTCGTGCAGGAACCAGATGGCGTGGAGAACTGGAAGCCCCTGCTGAAGAAAGCCGTGGAAAGGGATCCCTGGGGGAACGCCTACATCTACGTCTACCCCGGCAAGCAGAACGAGCATGGCTACGATCTGAGCTCGAAGGGACCCGATGGCCGGGAAGGCACCGACGACGACATCACCAACTGGAGCGAGTGACCGAATGTCCGAAGCGCGACACAATTCCGCATTCACCCTGCTTGAGCTGGTCATTGTCATGGCGGTCGTGGGGACCACGCTGGCCGTGACGGCGCCGAATCTGGCGCGCTTCGTGCATGGCCGGAGCGTGCAGGAGGAAGCCCGCCGGTTCGTCGCAGTCACCCGCCGCGCCGCGGTCGTGGCGGCGAGCCAGTCCTGCCGCACCCTCGTCTGGCTGGACCCCGAGACCGGCGAATACGGCTGGCGACGGGTGGAGACCTACGACGAGGAGGGCGTGGGTGACGTGTCGTTCACCGTAGCCGATGGGATGGTGCTGGAGGTGTCGCCGCAGCCCGAGGAAGAGACCTGCGAGGTGACCTTCCTTCCCCATGGAACGGTCGAAGGCGCGGACGAACTGCGGGTCTGCTTTGTCTCGGGGCCGGGCGAGGACAGCGCCGAGGTGGGGTTCGACGACGAGCGCGGGATCTTTGTGGTGCAGAGCGGGGAGGACGCGGAATGAGAACGCGGTCCTTCACCTTCGCGGAAGTTCTGGCGGCGGTGGTCGTGGTGGCCTTGGTGGTGCCGGTGGCCGTGCGTGGGATCGCCATGGCCCGACAGCTCACGGGCGACGATGTGCGCTTGGAGCAGGCCGCGCGCTTGGCCGACGAGAAACTGAACGAACTGGTCGCCATCGGCGATTGGCAGGGCAGCGAGGACGAGGGGGTCTTCGAGGATGCGCCCGACTACAGCTGGACGGTGGAGACCGAGGATTTCGACGACGAGGGCGAGACGCCACTGACCGTGGTGACCGTCACGGTGTCGATGACCGATGCCGTGCGAGCCACCGCCGTGTCCCTCAGCACTCTGGCAAGCAATACCGTGGAGGAGGAGTAGCCCGGATGTCCGCAAGATGCGCCAACCGATGCCGACACGCCTTCACCCTGATCGAGATTCTGGTGGCGACGTTCTGCATGGCGGTGTTGCTCGCGGCCTTGGCGATTCCAGTGCGAGGCGCGTTGCACGAGCGGGAACGGGCAAGCGAAGCGGGCGAGGAATCGCTCCGGCTGCGCCGGGCCTTGGACCGGGTCGTGGTTGATCTCGACGGCCTGTTGCTGCCCGGCACGGCCCTGACGGGGCAGTTCGTGGGGACCAAGAACGATACCCAGGACGGTCGCCAAGATTCGCTCGAATTCGCGACCGCGTCCCCCACTACGCAGTCAGGCGGTTGCCAGCGGGTGACCTACGAGGTGGTGGAGAGCGAGAACGGCGAAGGGTACGACTGGCTGCGCACACAGACGCTCAATCCGCTTTCCGACGACGAGG
>JABGQJ010000686.1 GCA_018648945.1 Victivallales bacterium | reverse complement strand
GAGCTGAGTTCGAGACCCCCGGCCTGCCCTCGGTAATCGCAGACTGCCACATCGAGGCCAGCCGCCTGGGAGCCACGCTCCAAGATCTTTCGGCCCTCGCCGCCGCCCGCCAGCTCTAAGGGACCAATCACCTCGGTTTGCAGACGATCTCAAGGATGCGCATGTCGAAAAAGTCCTGGGTTTGAGCCGCCCGGATGACCATGGCGGCATCGGCCCCGCGCCCGGTGCCACCAACCGCCATGACCTCCTCACCGGGTGCCACCAGACTCGCGTCCGTGGCCATGCAAATGACTTCCGCGGCCACCTTCATGCCCTCGCCGAACAGCTTCAGCGTCTGCGCGATGATCTCGTCGGCCTGGACCGCCCCCAGTTTCTTCCGCACGGCGCGCCCCAACATGCCGAACGCATGGCCCGTACAGAGAATGGTGCCGCCTGCGGCCTCGATTGTCGCCCGATGCGCCGCGTCGATCTTCTCCGGATAGAGGCCATTGACAGCGATCACGGTCAGCTCGGGACAGAGCCTGGCCGCCCGCGCGCCGGTGTCGCCAGTGGAGGAAGCAACCACCAGGTGACGGATACCAAGCTCCTCGGCCCGCGCCTTCGCCAGCGCCAGGACCTCGTCCGTGTTCCCCGTTCCGGCCTTGTCGAAGTAGCTCGTCTGGGTTTCCATGGCATGCAGTGTCCTGATGGATTGGTGAGGGAGGCGGCTCGACCCATCACGATAACATGGCGGCAGCGCCACGCCAACCGCATCCGGGATCGGAGACTAGAAGCAATGGCTCACTCGCGGGTGGAGGTCTCTCTCGGCGGGTGTGAGCGAGGCGCTGGTCTCCACACCTGTCCCCGACCGTTGCTCGGCGCGCCAGCGGCGGCGGTCGCGTTGGGGAGGGGTACTCCGCTCTCCAACGCACTCACGTGGGGCCCGGGGAGACAGGTCTCCCCGGCGGGGTGCGGGGCTGGTCCCGCTTCCTGACCCCGCCTGTGACTGAGACATCACGACTAGAAGGCGCGCCCTCTGGCGGTGGGCGGCGCAGAGGCTACAGTCTCCGGAAATCTCCCCCATGCTACCGAGGACCGACGATGCGAGCAACCCGCCGAAGCCTGTCTCTTCTACTCATTCTCGCGGTTGCCGTGACCGCGACCGAACCGCCCTTGCCCGAGGGGGCCTATCCGGAATGGAGCACCGCAAAGGCCTGGCAGGCGGAGTCGGCCACCCGGAGCAAGGTCTGCCTGAATGGACTCTGGAGATTCCGCTCCGAGCCAAGGCTGGCCTCGTTGGAGGTGGTGAAGACCTTCTTCACCGACGACATCGAACCCCCCGAGTTCGTCGAGTGGACGGTAGGGAAGATCCCCGGCGGCAGCCTCGATGTGGGCCTGGACCCAACCCGCAGCGTCGGCGGCGGCACCAGCATGAGGGTGGACCTCGACATCCCCAAGGCCACCAACTTCTTCCACCTCACCCGCCAGATCCCGGATCTCCCCACCGGCACCAAGCTGGTGCTGCGAGCGGATATGTGGGTGGAAATGGAGCGGGGCGATCTGCATGTGGAGGTGCAAGACGCCCGGGACTACAAGATCTACACCATGGTCGGCGGGAAGTTCGGAAGTACCGGCAAGTGGCAGACCGTGGAGTGCGAATTCGTCCTACCCACTGACACGACGACGATCAAGATCCTCATCCTCCGCAATCATGGATCCACCTCCGGGTGCAAGGGCACGGTCTGGATCGACAACCTGCGTATCGTCAAGGTGGGCCGCCCTGCTGCGGCCGGTATCACGCCGCCGCGCGACGATGCCTGGGGACTCACCAAGGTGCCCGGCTCGTGGCTGGGACGCGTCTACTGGCACGAGCAGGACGAGGCCAGAAAGCGCCCCAATGCTCTCCGCTTCGGCTGGTTCCGGCGTCCAGTCGAGATCCCGGCCGCCTGGGCGGGCCGCCGCATCCTAGTGGACTTCGGCCGGATCTCCAGCGACGCGCGCGTCTACTGCAACGGCATCGAGGCGGGAGCGCTCGGCTTCATGGGCGGCGCGATGGATATCACCGAATGGGCCCAGCCTGGAAAGACTCTCGACCTATCCGTCCTGGTCGAGGCGCGGGACCGCTGGATCGTGTTGCCGACGCTGCTGAACCGGCCGGCCAAGTCCTGGCAGGCCCGGCTTGGCACGGCGGGAATCGTCGGCGACGTGTTTCTGACCGCCAAGCCCGACTGGGTGCAACTGGGTGACTGCCGCATTGTCACCTCGATGGCGAGCCGACGACTAACCGTGCACGTGCCACTGGTGACCCGGCCGGGAATGACCCTTCCCGGCAGCTTTCCCCTGCGCTGCGACGTACGCGACGGGGAGAAGCTAGTGAAGTCCTTCACCGGCAAGGCCAATGTCGCGACCGGCAACGCCACCGCCACCGTCACCTGGCCCGAGGCCGAACTCTGGGAGGTAGGCCAACCCAAACTCTACACCCTGAGCGTGTCTCTCCTGCAAGGTGGCCGCGTGGTCGATCAGGCCCTCCCCCAGACCTTTGGCTTCCGCGAATTCGAGATCCGGGGCAAGTTCTTCTACCTGAATGGCGTCAAACTCAACCTGGTGCCCTGCTCCTACTCGATCTCCCGAGGGAACTGGGGGACCAAGGAGGCCATGCGCCACTGGGTACAGGGCGCCCAGAAGGCAGGCTACAACTTCGTCTACCTGGGCGAGACCGACCGCCCCGGCAGGCCGGCGGTCTCCAGCCACCTCCTCGAGGTTTGCGACGAGCTCGGCATGCTCGCCGCCGTCAGCCCCCTGGGCATAGGCCATGCCGTCTACGGGCGCATCGACCTGCCCGAGGTCTGGCAGCCATGGACAGAGATCGTTACCAAGCGCGTGCGCAAGGACTGGAATCACCCCTCCCTGGTCATGTGGCGCATGAATATGAACCTGAACTGCTACAAGCAGGACCAGAATCCCCTGGTGCTCGATGGCAAGATGGACTTCGCTCCCGACTCCGCCTCCGCCAGGAAGGAAGCGGCCATGCTGAAGTCCAACGCCTTCGTGCGCTCGCTGGACCCCACCCGCCCCAGCTACAACCATGCCTGCGGCAAAACGGGCGAGGTCTATAACCTGAACAACTACCTCGGCTGGCCGGAACTCCAGGACCTGCGCGAGTGGCTCCGAGTCTGGGCCACCCAGGGCGACAAGCCCATGTACATGGCCGAACAGGCCACCCCCTATCCCGGTGACTTCCAGATGCGCGATCCCACCAACTGGTGGACCAATGAACCGGTGATGACCGAATACGGCGCGGTCCTCCTGGGCGAGCGCAGCTACGACCTGGAGGAGCACGACTACATCGACTTCTACGACTGGTGCTGGCAGCCCAAGCAGCAGAAGTGGCGGTCCTCCTACGGCTACTTCTGCCACAATTATCCCCCCATCCTGGACGAGTGTTCCTCCCGCTACTACGAGGTCCTCCTCCCGGCCTGGCGCACCTGGGGCATCTCCGGCGGCGTGAACGCCTGGGAGAATACCTGGCGACGACTGATCAAGCGACAGCCGAACACCCCATTCCGCGCCGTTCCCCCCAATGTCCCCCTCGCGACCGACTGGGCCAAGCTGCAACGGCCCGGCTTCTCCGCCGACAGCTGGCAGTACGCCAATGGCGGCGGCGGCGAGATCCGTTGCCTCTTCGACCTCGGGCGACCGGAAGAGAAGGAGTACTTCGAACCCACCCGCCGAGGCCAAGTCATGCCCGCCCTCATCGCCCCGCTCTACGCCTACATCGGTGGCCCCGGCGATCAGTGGTTCACCCAGGACCACGCCTTCCGCTCCGGTGAGGAGATCGCCAAAAGCATCGTCCTGCTCAACGACCGCCGCAAGCCGCGCACCTTCGCCATCGCCTGGCAGGCCGAAACCGGTGGCAAGGCAGTTGCCAGCGGCAAGCAACGCGTCACCGTGGCACCAGCCGAATCCGCCCGCATCCAATTCCGTTTCCGCGCCCCTGTCGTCGTCACCCGGACTCCCGCCCAGATCACCGCCCAGGTGACCTGCGAGAACCGGCAGATTCCCATCAAACCCTTCGCCCTGCAGCTCTCCCCGCGCCAGGAAGCGCAGCAGACAGTCCCCGCCGGCTGGGCTCTGTTCGACCCGATCGGCAAGACCACCCAGGCCTTGGCCAGAGCCAACCTGTC
>JABGQJ010000685.1 GCA_018648945.1 Victivallales bacterium | reverse complement strand
CAGCCTCAGATGAAAGGGGTTGGCGTCAGCCAGCCCGGAGTCGCCCTGGCCCGCTGCGTACTGACCGTCGCCAGGCCGACGGAAGTCACGCTGCGCATCGCCTGGGACGACTGCCTGGAGTTCCGCCTGAATGGGGCGCAGACCACGGGCGATGGCCACCCAATGTTCGCCTTGCGCGAATTCGCGGCTAACCTGCAAGCGGGCGAGAACGTCTTGCTCCTCAAACTCAGCAACACCATCGGACTGAACCACGGCGGTTGGTCCTTCGCCTTTCAGTGTATGCTGCCCGACGGTTCCCAACTACTGCCCGAAGGAATCCCCCAATGACTTCACGCGAACGTCTCCTCACGGTGATCCGGGGCGAGATCCCCGACTGCGTGCCCGTCGCGCCGGACTTCTCCAACATGATCCCGGCCCGGCTCACGGGCATGCCCTTCTGGGATCTCTACCTCTACCAGAAGAAACCCATCTGGGAAGCCTACATCGAGTGCGCCAAGCACTTCAACATCGATTCGGTGATGGATGGCTACTTCCCCCTCACCTTCCCCGAAGAAACTGCAGGAGGACCTGCCTGGGAGACCTTCATCGTCCGCCGCGATGCAGAGATCATCGTCACCCAACGCTCCTACCTGGATGGGCGCAAGCGGGTGTGGGCACCGAATGTCGCAGTCTACTATGTAGCCGATCCGCCCACCCGGAGCGTCACCCCCGACAAGGTCGACCTGCCTCCCGAGCCCAGGACCTGGGAGCCACTCGAAGGCGTGTGCGAGGTGGACACCGGTCCTGAAGGGCTCAAGCACGTCATGGCCATGATGGGTGATCAGGGCCTGGTCGGCGCCCGTCTGGGGAGCACGCTTGCCCTGCACAATGAAGCCGCCATCCTCAACTACTACGACCATCCCGAACTGCACGACACCTGGATCCAGCAACGAATCCGCGCTGTGGAACGACGCTTCGCTCTGATCCAGAGTATGGATGTGCGCCCCGACTTCCTCACCGTCGGCGGCTCCGGCACACTCGTATTCCAAAGCCCCGAGATCTTCCGGCAGCTCGCGTTGCCAGCAGTGAAGCGAGCCATCGAACTGGCCACAGCAGCTGGCTTCCCCACTCAGGTCCACTCCTGCGGCCCCGAGGCCGAATTGGTCCGCATCATGGCCGAAGAGACCGATCTGACCATTATCGATCCTTTAGAGATCCCCCCCATGGGAGACTGCAATCTGGCCGAGCTCAAGCGGAATCACGGCGACAAGATCGTCCTGAAAGGCAACCTCCACACCACAGATGTCATGTTGCGCGGCACCCCCGACGACGTGCGCAAGGCGGCCATCCAGGCCATGCGCGACGCAGGGACCGGCGGACGCTTCATCGTCAGCACCGGTGACCAGTGCGGTCGCGACACGCCGGATGAGAACCTGCACACCCTCATCGATACCGTGCGCACCTACGGTGTCTACGACCGCGCGACCGGCACCCTCCCCCGCCTCACGAATGCCTAGCCAGGACCTGACCATTCGCCCCGCCCGACTTGACGACCTGCCCCGCCTGACGGAGATCTACAACCACTATGTGGTCCGCACCACGGTGACCTTCTACGTGACGCCGTTCACCACTGAACAGCGCCGCGAGTGGTTCGATCTCCACCCGCCCACCGGTCCCCATCGGGTGCTGGTCGGGGCCGTGGATGGCACCATAGTGGGCTATGCGAGCAGTAGCCGTTTCCGGACCATGCCCGCCTACGACACCACGGTCGAGACCAGCATCTACCTTGCCCCCGAATGGACCGGCAGGGGATTCGGTGCGCAGCTCTACGAGGCGCTCCTCGAGGTCCTTGCCAAGGAGGATGTGCGCCTGCTGGTGGCTGGCATCACCGTCCCCAATCCCGCCTCGGTGAAGCTCCACGAACGCTTGGGCTTCCATCACGTGGGCCGCTTTCACTCCGTCGGGCGGAAGGCCGGGAGCTTCCTCGATGTGGACTGGTACGAGTGTCCCCTCTCCTCCGCCTCCTGCATCTCGGGGAGGAACTGCCAGTAGCGACGGGGCATGAACTGGGCCTGCAAGCGCGGGTTGTGGCGGTCGCCGATGGCGATGTGCCGCGTATACGTGCGCCAGCAGTCCTGCCACAGTCGCTCATCGCTGGTCACCCAGTCCCGAGGGTCCCCCGGCGGATCGAACTCGGCAGGTTGGAGAGTGCGACGATCCCACAGGAGAGCCACGCGCCGCTTGCGGTCGTGGATCACCCAGGGCTGATCGGCGAGACGCTTCACAAAATACTGGGCCACAGGCAGGAGAATGCGATGGTCGGGCTCGAACGGGGCGTAGTAGGTGCCGTCCTGGAGTTCCATGAAGCGGAGCAACCCCAGGAAGCGATGCGTCTCATGTCCCACCAGGCGCGCCCGTTCCGAGACGTCTCGGACCGCGGAGTTGGTGGTCCAACCATCGATGTTCCGGCCTGCGGAGAAGGTGGCCTGCAGGTACGCCAGCAAGGCCTCCCCGGCCCGGGGCCGGTCGGCGAGATAGGCCTGGCATACATGGTGTGCCGCCATGCCTCCGCCCGCCGCGCGCAGCCGGTCCAGCAAGCCACTCGCCTGCTTGGCATCCGCCGCCACTCGCACGGTGCCAAAGAGCAAACCGGGATCCCGGGTGATGAACTCGCAGCCATCGGCCCTGTCCGACAAGGCCTGGGAAACTGCGCATAGCAGTCCCTCGAAGCTGTCCTCGTGAAGGTAGCTATGCACTCGCCAGCTCCACCCCAGTCTCGGGCTCATCGCTGAAGAGCTGGAACTCGGGCTGCCACGCGCCAATGCTCCGACCATCGCCGGTAAGCAGGCAGTGACGCAGGCGATCTATGCTCACCGCGTGCCCCGCCACCAGCTTGCCACCCACGGTCAGGAAGAACTGGGCACGCTTCACGATCAGTCCCATCTTCACCAGATCCTCCAGGCGCAATGCCGTATGCCGCCGGGCCGCGCAGATCCGGCGGGCCGAACGAACGCCCAAGCCGGGAACCCGCAGCAGGCGCTCATAGCTGGCGCGATTCACCTCAACCGGGAAGAACGTGGGGTGGCGCAGCGCCCAACCCGTCTTGGGATCGAGCCGGTTGTCGAGATTCGGTCGGTCGGGTTCCAGGAGTTCCTCCGCCTGGAATCCATAGTTCCGCAGCAACCAATCCGCCTGGTAGAGCCGGTGTTCCCGCCGCAACGGGGGTTCCCGCAACACCGGCAGGCGACTGTCGTCGTTCACTGGCACGTAGGCGGAGTAGTAGACGCGCTTCAGCTCGAACTTCCGGTACAGCCCCTGGGAGAGCCGCAGGATCTGCCAATCGCTATCGGGCGTAGCCCCGATCACCATCTGCGTGCTCTGCCCGGCTGGGGCGAACGGGGGCGGGCGGTGCTTGGCTTGACGCTCGATCTGATACTCCCGCACCCGTTGGTTGATCGAATCCATGGGCCGCAAGACCCCCTCCCGCGACTTCTGCGGCGCGAGCATCGCCAGAGACGTCTGCGAAGGCAGCTCAATGTTCACGCTCATCCTGTCGGCCACCAGGCCCGCCCGGCGAATGAGTTCTTCGTCACACCCGGGAATCGCCTTCAGATGGATATAGCCGCCGAAGCCCTCGCGCCGGCGCAGCAGTTCCGCAACCTGCACAAGCCGCAGCATGGTTTCGTCCGGTGTCCGCCAGATCCCCGAACTCAGAAACAACCCCTCGATGTAGTTCCTGCGGTACAGATTCACCGTCAGATTGACCAGCTCTTCCGGCTCAAAGGTGGCCCGCGGAATGTCGTTGCTACGGCGGTTGACACAGAACGCGCAGTCGTAGACACAGACATTGGAGTAGAGGATCTTGAGCAGCGAGATGCAACGCCCATCCGCCGACCAACTGTGGCAGATCCCACTCATTGAGCACTGACCAAGCTGAGCGCCAGCCCGACCCCCCTGGCTGCCGCTGGAGGCGCACGAAGCATCGTACTTCGCCGACTCAGACAAAACAGCTATCTTTTGTTTGGTATCCATGCCGAACTATGCACGGCACAGGAGCCCCCGTCAAGCCCCGGGAGGAGGGATTCACGACGAAGTGCATAGCACGCGAAGGAAGAGACAGGCGCGGCGGGCGACTGCCATCGGCCATCAGCCCCCGTCGCTGTCCGTTTCTTCGAGAAGCGAGAGCAC
>JABGQJ010000684.1 GCA_018648945.1 Victivallales bacterium | reverse complement strand
ACCGGACATTCCACGGCCATCTCGCTGTTCTACCACGTGACCTTCGTGGTGTTCCTCATCGCGCTGCTCAATCTCGGTCTGCGGAGGCTCGGCGTCACCAATGCGCTGGATTCCGGGGAGATCCTGACGATCTATGTCATGCTGTCGGTTGCGGGTACGCTGTGCAGCCATGATCTGCTGCAGATCATGATCCCGATGCTGACCTATCCCGCGTACAACGCCAATCCGCAGAACCGGTGGGACACGCTGATCATGCCGCTTGTGCCCAAGTGGGCCATCGTGACGGACCCGGTGGCCGTCAAGGATCTGGCGGTGGGCAATTCCTGGCTCTATCGCGCCGGGATCTTCGTTGCCTGGCTGCGGCCTCTGGCCTTCTGGAGCGCGTTCCTGCTCGTTCTCATGCTGGCCCTTTTCTGCATCAACACCTTCTTCCGGCAGCCATGGACGGAGAAGGAACGCCTGAGCTTCCCGATCATCCAGATCCCACTCATCCTGGCCACGCGACTGGGGGAGTTTCTGCGCAGCAAGCTATTCTGGACCGGCTTCGGACTGGCCGCGATGATCGACATCATCAACGGGTACAACTTTCTGAAACCCAACTTCCCGCTGCGGATACCGATTGTGAAGGCGTTCGAGTTCCGCGAATACTTCGTCGAACGGCCTTGGAACGCCATCGCGGGGACCGAGATCAACCTCTATCCCTTTGTGATCGGACTGGTGTTCTTCCTGCCCACGGACCTGGCCTTCAGCTGCTGGTTCTTCTTCCTGTTCTTCAAGGTGCAGCTGGTCCTTACCTCGGCGTTTGGCATCCATGAACTGCCTGGCTTCCCGTTCCCGATGGAGCAGGCGGGTGGGGCCTACCTGGCTCTTGGGCTGCTGGCCATCTGGCTGGCGCGACGGCATCTCGCGGGGGTCTGCCGCACGATCCGGGGGTTGCCCGATGGGGTCGACGAGTCGGAGGAACCGATGCGCTACCGGACGGCCCTGGTTCTGTTGCTCCTGTGCACGGCCTTCCTCACGGCCTGCGGGCGCGCGTTGGGAGGGAGCTACGGCACGATGGTGCTGTTCTTTGTCCTGTTCTTCCTCTACTCGTTGGCCATCGCCCGCATGCGGGCCGAGCTCGGGCCGCCGGCCCACGACTTGCATGCGATGGGACCGGGGGTCCTGATCAGCAACGCGATGGGGACGCAGAACATGAGCTCCGGCAACCTGACGGCGTTCTCCACCTTCTTCTGGTTCAACCGCGCCTACCGGGCACACTTCTCGGCCCACAGCATGGAGGGCCTGAAGATCGCGCAGATCAAGCGGTCGTCGGCCCGTTCGATGATGATGGCCATCGGGGTCGCCGTCGTCGTGGGACTGCTCTCGGCCTTCTGGGCACTCTTGCACTGCCTCTATGTGCATGGGTACAGCGGGCGACCGGCCGGGCAAGCCTTTGCCAGCCAGGGCTGGACCCGGTTGGAGGGTTGGCTGACCTTCCCGCAGGGACCCCGCATCGCCGCCACGATCGCGACCGGCCTGGGACTTCTCTTTACGCTCTTCCTGGGAGTGATGCGGACCCAGTTCACCTGGTGGGCATTCCATCCCGTAGGCTACGCCACGGCCACCTCCTGGTCGATGGGCAAGCTGTGGGCTTGCGTCTTCATCGGTTGGTTGGCCAAGGCGCTTATCACCCGCTACGGCGGTGCGGTGGCCTACCGCAAGGCTCTCCCCTTCTTTGTCGGCCTGGTCCTGGGCGAGTTCGTCGTCGGGAGCCTGTGGGGCATCTACGGGGCCGTGTTCAGCATGCCAGTCTATCACTTCTGGGGGTAACGGATGAGCAACGCCACCGCGCCCCGCATGCGAAACGCCATCGCCTGGATCGGCGCCGGGATCGCCGTCATCGTCGCCACCGTCTGGGTCTCCGCCTACTTGGGCAAGCCGGCCCCGGTCGTCCTCAACCCCCCGCCGGGGGCCGATTCGACCGGCAGCCATCAGGACCTCGATATCCGGCGGGTAACTGCGGACATCGCGGCCTTTGCCGCCACTCCATCCCGCGCGACCGGTTCCCTGGGCGCACGCAAGGCAACCAACCACATCCTCGCCGCCCTCGCAGGCCTCGGGGCCAAGGTGGAGACCTACGGCGTACCCATTCCGGTTCCGGTCACCGAGAGCTGCGTGCTTAGCGGGGAGTTGGGCGGGGACACGGTCGAGATCGCGCTCTATCCGCTGTGGCCGAACCTGGCCCGCACGGGGCAGACGCCGCCCGAGGGCCTGACGGGCCCACTGGTCGATGCGGGGCGCGGGACCGAAGCCGAACTGGATGGCCGCACCATCCGCGACGCCCTGGTGGTCATGGACTGGGACACCGACCTCGAATGGCTGAGCGTCCCGGAGTTCGGTGCCAAGGGCGTCATCTTCCGGGCCAACGACAGTGCCACCGGCTACGTCGCGCGCAACAAGTTCGTCAGCATGCCGGCCGACATTCCACGCTACTATGTGCGCCAAGAGGACAGCGCGGCGCTATCGCGCCTGCTCGCTTCGGCGCAGCCAAGGGCGACGATTCGCTGCCGTTCCTCCTGGCAGCTTGCCGAGGGCACCAATATCCTGGCCCGCATAAATGAGGGCAGCGAGGTCGCTGCGGATGATCCTGGCGCGCTTGTCTTCCATGCCTACTACGACAGCATCAGTGTCGTGCCCGATCTTGCCCCCGGGGCCGAGCAGGCCTGCGGCGCGGCGGTCCTGCTGGAGCTGGGGCGCTACTTGGCGAAGTGTAAGAACGGTCAAGGTTTGCGCAACTAACTCTTCCTCTCCCGTGCTCACGGCAGCTCTCTCTTACTCACTCTCGAATGAGCAAACACCACCCCTGTTCCGCCCGATCACCCAGTGCGCCCAAGGCCGGAACGCACAAAACCCGGAGTGCGCGCAACACGCAATCTCCGGGCTCCGACCCATCCACGTCCGTCTTCGCCGCCAGCTCTACCCCGCCTTCGCCTCCGTCTTGTCCGCGCCAACCTGGCCCCACTGCAACACCCGTGCATCCCTCGTGCTGGTCGTCTGCACGGCCCGTGCCGGAACGCTCTCTTCCTCCTCTATGGCCGCCGGCCTGGTCGCGTGATACTTCGCCGCCACCCGATCCGAGGCGGTCCTATTCGCCTCTCTCACCAACCGCCGCTGCATACTCTTCAAACCCTCGATCGTGAACCGCGCCTGCGCCTCCGACAAATCATCTAGGCTCTCGAGGTCTTGCCCACACGCCCGCGCCGCCACCCCCAGCAGATACGCACCCGTCCTGCTATCCTCCTCGAGCCACTTACAGCAAATCTCCCACCACTCCCGAATCTTGTGCAACTGGCGGCTCGTCACCCCCCCCAGGCTTGGACACCTATTCCGCCAGAACCACCAATCCTGGATCTTCGCCGGCCGCGCCCCACCCGCGCAACCATTCACCTCCGCCAAATGCGCCCGCGTCTCGAAGAGCGCCATCGCCCGATCATACTGATACTGCCCCAGCTCCCCCGCCGTCGAGCTCCGCTGCCCGCTCACCCCATACAGGATCTCCCCATACTCCGCCGTAGACAGCCCCGCATAGCGCCGGTACATCTGCATGATCCCCTGCTGCCGATTCGTCCAGCTCATGCCGTCCATCTCCCCTTGCCTTGATACTCCCAACCCATCGCCTTCCCCTGCCGGACCAGACCCCGGTCCCGCGCCGCCATCTCCACCTGGCGAGAATGCACCACCACATGGCCCCGCTCCATCTCCGCCGGACTCTCCGGGATGAAATACCCAACCGGGTTGCCAGTCAACGCCAGCACCGGCGCCGGGAAATCATCGATATGCCTGGCGATCAGATCCCGGACCACGCGCCCGCGATTCGCCGCCGAACTCATCAGCTTGATCCCCGCCAACTCCCCCAGCACCGCCGCCGTCCGCGCATTGGTGATTCCCCGACAGTGCCCATCCAGCACCTCCCAGAGCCGCCGCGCCGCCTCCCCCGCCTCCGACAACGGCCGAGCCTTCGGATTCACCGGCACAACCGGCTTCGTCCGGGCCCACTCAAACAGACTTGGCGTCGCCGTACTCAAGCTTCCCCTCCCCCTCTTCCCATTCCGACTTTTGACTCCTGACTCCTGAATTCTCCCTCCCTCACTTCCCTCCACGCTTGGATAAACTCCGCCCCGTCCTGCGGCACG
>JABGQJ010000683.1 GCA_018648945.1 Victivallales bacterium | reverse complement strand
GGGGTTCGGGGAGACGAGTCTCCCCGGCGGGGTTTGGGGCAGCGCCTCAGTGCGCCAGGCGGTAGATTCGGGTCTCGCCCTTGGGCAAGGTCTCGTGGATCGTGTCGATCCCCTTGCCAACCACCTTGCCGGAGATCTGTTCGGTCACGTCGCATTTCTGTGGCAGGCGCAGGGTCTTCGGGCCTGCGCTCGCGGTGTGGATCATGAGGTAGTCTCGGCTTGCACCAACCGTGTCGAACGTATCGCAGTAGACATGGACGCCCGCATATCGATACACCCCGAGAAGCAGTTCGCGGTCTGGCGCAAGCAGACTGTATACGGAGCGCCATGCGGGGAACTCCCTCACCGCAAGTCCGGCGCAGGCTTTGTTCCTGGCAAGCACCGTGGCCTGCTTGTCCACGACGGTAAAGGCCGGGGCCAAGGAGAAGGCGCAGGCCGGTGGAGTCGTCAGCCCCGAGGTGATCGGGTGGCGTTTCATCTCGTTGAGGGAGCCGGCGGGGATGCCCTTCGGCAGGCAGTCGATCTGGATCCCGGTCAGCTCCGCCATGCGTGCTACGTCTCCTCCGTCCGTGCCGGCAAAGCCGGGGGCGTAGGTCCAGAGAACGGTTGCCCCGTTGCGGCGGACCTTGCGCTTGATTGCCGCGTGCAGTTTGGCGTCCTGCCGGAAGGCGTTGGGGAACACGTAGACCCGATAGTCGGGAAGGGCGGCGTTCGCGATGTCCTCCAGCAGGTAGAGATCATAGGGTGCTCCAGCACGGGCCAATTCGTCAAGCAGCTGGATGCCAAGCGCTGCAGCCATTGGGTGCTTGGTGTCGTACAGATGCATGCTCGCCTCGTCGGCGAAGACCGCCACCTCAGCCGCCGGGGCTCGGTTGTGCTGGATGGCCTTGTCGCAGATGACCTTCATGTGGGCAATATCCGCCATGATCTGTTGGTCGTGGAACGTGGTGTTCCCCGCCAGGAGGAAGTACCAGAGGCCGGTTCCCCGGGTCAGGGAGTGCCCGACGCTGCGGCGCATTGTTGCGAGCGTTTCCCCGATTGTCTCGGTGCGGTAGTTGACGAGTCCGGCGAAGAGGTGGGTGCGGTGGTCCACTTCGTCCCAGTAGAGCTTGCCGTGCAGGCGCATGCTGCCGTTGTAGGCGGAGATGTGAGCCCCCGGATCGCCGCCGCGGCGGGTTCTGTAGGAGGTCGGTGCACTCAGGAAATCCACTCCCGGCGAGGTCATGACCCGATGGAGGCCTCGGAAACCGAGGATGTTGTTGCAGTACATGGAATAGCCATAGAAGACGCCGACGATCTTGCGGTTCCCGCAGGCTTCCTTCGCTACGGCACAGGCGTGGGCGATGCTCCCCGATGTGGTGTCGCTGAGGAACTCGCGGTAGTCGGCCCAGGGCCGTTCGCCCGGGGTGAGTCTCAGGAACGCGCCCTTGCCATGGTCCCGAGCCCGCGCTGCTGGCGGGGTGGCCGTTGCCACGCGTGCCTGAGGGTTCCCCCATGCCTTGGCCAGTGCCTGGTCGTCTCCATATCGCGTGGTGAGCCACTCGCGCCAGCGGGCGACAGCGGCGGGCGAGAAATCGATGGGCCCCTTGCCGTGCCCCCACCAAAACCACTCGCTGGACCCCCCGCCCGAGGGATGGTACCCGAAGATCCGGTCGGCATAGTCGCTCTTCTCCATGTGCCCAATCACGTCCCGCAGCATCCGGGAATACGAAGCCGTCCATTCGCGCGATGCCATGGAGGCCTGCGGCCCCAACTTGCCGTCGGCATACGCGACCATCTCGTCGGGATGCTCGGCCAACCACCAGCGAGGCGGGTTCAGCTTCAGGCGGGGGAGGACCAGGGCCTTCGGGTTGGCAGTGAGGATGGCCCGAATCCTGGCGTCGATGCGCTCGAAGTCGTACTCCCCTGGTCCAAGCCACCAACTGTGGGCGCTCTCTCTCGGGGTCATCCAGGACCAGAAAATCCCGCTGTAGAGATCCACGCCAGCAGCCGCAAAATCATGGCAGGAACGGGTGATGTCCTGATCTCCCACATAGGGCTCGGGCATCATTGCCATGGGATAGACAAGCTGGCCGCCAACGCGCAGCAGGGCACCCTCGGCAACCCGCTCGACGGTGACGCCAGCCCCAGCGTTCAGGGCCGTCCCGGCCGGCCGCCCCTCATACTCCTTCACCAGCGGGAGCGTCGTCTCGAAGGCATGTTCGGCGGCTGTCTCGGCCGGCGGTCGTGGAACTGACACCGCTCCTGCCGGCTTGCTGGCTCTCTCCGCGTCATGGAGCGCCCGGATCTCGTCTGGCCCCAGCGCCCGATTCAGGATCAGCACATTGTTGATCAGGCCTGGCAACAGGTAGTCGCGCCCGCCGCCAGCCGATTGCCCGACCCCGATGGTCAGAGGCGCCGCATTGGGCACCAGTTCTGCCATGGTGTCCTTCCCGGATGCCACGATCTTCCCATCGAGGTAGACACTGATCTCGCCATTCGAGAAGGTGGCCGCCACCTGGTGCCAGTTCCGGGCCTTCATCCGAGGCAGTCCGGCGAGAGGTATCGGGTCGCCACCGGGACGGACGAAGTTCTTCCCATTTCTCATGATCCCCCGCCATTTCCCCGCCGCGTCCATGTACTTGAGTTCCGGTATCCCATCGAAGAGGCACAGAGAGAACTGAATCCGTTGTGGCGCCACGCTTCGGTCACCCTTGAAGAGAACGGTCTGGTAGCCCCTGGGCGGCTTTGCCGTTGCCACCCACGCCGCAAGGGTCAGGCTTCCATTGGCCAATGGCTGGGAGAGCGCCGCCACCTCGATTCGGTCATAGGCGCTGGCCAGAAGCCCCTCCTTCTGCGCCTTTGCCGGTACCCCGTTGATCGTGATTTGGGTACCTTCCGAGACGGTCAACACGCCATCGCGCACCCGTGCTGAGAGAGACTGCTTTGCGGTATCCCCTTCGGCCCCGAACGCCTGGCTCTGCACGAATATGGACACCCCGAGCAGCCATGCGCACCGTATTGTCCTGGATTTCACTGGTTTCTTCCTTCCCCTTGGTGAGGGATGCATGGGTGAATCGCGCGTTCCGTGTCTCTGGCGGGAATCTCCGCGAGTTACTCATACCTGCCAACCGCCAAGTGTCAACGCGCACCCGCCCCCTGCGGCGGCGAAGCCCCCATGCTCAGCTTGTGCAGTAGGTCCGTGCCGCGCCGACCCCGGTGAATCCCAGTCTGCGATAGAGCCTGTGGGCGGGTCGCCCGGAGTGCGTGGTCAGCACGCAGACTGTCGCCCCATTCTCACGTGCCCAGCGCAGTTGCTCGATCAGCAACTTCCCACCCAAGCCGCAGTTGCGGTGGCGTTCGCCGACGCCCAGCCACTCGATGTAGACGTGCCCCGGGTACGGCCGCCCGAAGAGCGTGGTCTGGGAGATCCGGCATTCGCCCGCGAGGTCGGTCCCGTCGAGAAGCCTCAGGGATGAGGACAGCGTCCCGGTGGTATTGCGGACCGCCGTCAACCCGGGAGGAGGCACCAGACTCGGCAGGTCGGTGTGGATCTCGGTCCGGAACCACAGGCGTTCCTGGTGTCCCCATGCTTCGCTGTCCGGAACCGTGAGCCCATTCGTCAGCATGACCACGGTTTCCTCGGTGAACGAGACCGGCAGCATACCCGTCCCGAAGATGCCGAATCGGGAGAGTCCACCGGATTCCGGGCAGACGAAGGTCTGGGCAGGCAACTGCGCGCGGCAGTGGTCCAGCAGTTCGGCTCCGGCCGCAGGATCGCTGCACGCAAACCACTGGATGATGCCATCCCCTGGCCTGATCAACCCGAAATCCCGAGGGCCAGATGAGTCCGGCAGTACGCCGAACAGGGCCGCCGCCTTCAGTTCTCCGCCGCTGTACCCCCCAGCGCAGACCGGCCGTGACAGGGCTTGCCCACTGTCCCACAACAACCCGAGGTCGGCTTCCTGCGGGGCCACGAACGGAGGGACGCGGGATAGCTTGGGGGAAAGCAGGGGAAGAAGCCGTCCTGCATCATCCCGGCTGCATATGCGAATCGACATCACCACCTCACCCGTTCCTTACCTGCCCTCGGTGATTGCCCTCGGAAGCCCTTGCGGACCTCGGGCGACACGGGCGCTGGTCGTCGCGCCTCCATGCGCCTACGGTGGCTGCACGGCGACCAGCTGTCAAGGAAGGCAGG
>JABGQJ010000682.1 GCA_018648945.1 Victivallales bacterium | reverse complement strand
CAATATTGAATCGGCTCTGCATCTCGACGATCACGTCGCGGAGGTAGTCATCGGCTTCAGGCAGGCACCAGCGCTCCCAACGCTTCGTGCTGATCGGGGCGGAGGGACCGACAGCGATCATGCCCGCATCCATAAACGCCCTGCCCAGCCCGGAGCCCTTGGGATCGGGGCGCATATACCAATCCGCCATCGTGCGCTCGGTGCCCTTTGCTCCGCCATGCATCACCACGGCCAGGGCTACGGGTTGCCTTGCAGTATAGGACTCGGGCACCACGTAGTATAGGAGGTCGTCCGGGTGTCGCTTCCCTAGCTCTGGCACCAGGAAATGCTCCGCGCGGTGGTATCCGGGCGTCACCTCCGGAACGGGATGCGGGCGCAGCGCCAAGACGATCTGAACCGGGTCACAGTTCGATGCGTTGAGAGCTGCGCCGAGGTCTTCCCGCTTTGCCTTGTCCGCCGTGGCCAGATAGCTCCGAGCCGCTCCAAGAACCGCTTCGGGGATCAAGGAGGACGGTTCGCCCGCTGTCGCCAGCAGCAGCGCTCCTGCACCGAGAAACGCCAGAGAGAAACGCAGTCTGCCTACCGTTGTCATTGCATCATCCCACCAGTCCATTCCCGCACCACGCCGCGCCTTCCCGCAACCACCGACGACCGACGCTTCCGGTCCCCTGTTCCTGCGAGACTCAATCCCTACTTGCCCTTGAGCTTCAGAATCCCTGCCCGGTCCAGATTCCATGGGGCGGCGCCGGTGCTGGTCCAGGCCACCCATTGCTTCTCCGCGCCTTTGAGGAGCCCCACATTGAAACGGAGTTGCTTGGGAGGACCGTCGGAGTTGATCTTATACCAGGGAATGCTCCACTCGCCCGACCATCGGCTTCCCTGGATACGAGCGGCATAGCGGACGGCCTTGCCCAGCTCACTGACCTTGTCTGCCGGGGCGCCGGCATCGGGCACGCTCGCGAACGCGCCCGAGGGAAAGCCCTGGATCACGAACACGGGACGGTAGTCGCCCATCAGTTGCACGCAGACCTCCGCCCCGTCGTCCCTGCCCCAGGTGCCGCCTTTGCGGGACAGTTTGGGCGCATTCGACACGGTACTGACCAAGCCTACATACAGGCACTTCGCGTCGTAAGCCACGCGCAGTTGGGCAGGCAGCTTTCCCTGCCCATCCGCCATGGACAGCTCGCGCACTGGCACCGCCTCTCCCGGGTACTCGCGAGCTGAGACGGTACCATCCAACACCGGCGGCTTGGGCACGGGCAGAGCCGTCAAGGTGGGAATCACCTTGCGCGCCGACCGACTGGGGGAAGCGGTGATGTGACGATCCGACAGCCCGCCGGGATGAGTGAGATGGGTTTCCCGCCAGCAGTCATCGGGTACCGGCCAGGATGCGCGCTCGTCGGCTGCATAGAGCCCGATCTTCCCCACCGGGATCGGCTTGAAGCCCAAGGCAAAGGCGGGGGAGTCCTTCCGCAGCCGATAGTCGTCCTTCTCCGGCGCGACAAACCGGGGATCCGCAATGACCGAGTTCCTGTCGTAGCCCAGCTTGCGCCAGGCCTCCCATTGGGTCTCTCCCTCGGCAGGCTTCACTTGCATGCGAATCTCGCCCTTGCCCGGCCAGAAGAGATTGCGGTCGCACTCGGCGATGCACTGTTCGTACTTGCGCCCACGCATGTACCGCGCGCTGGAGGCATCGTAGCTGAGAATGTTGCGCCGGATCACCGTGCCCGTCATCAGCCACATGCTGGTATCGGGATGCCCCTTCGTCCGGCCGCTGGTGAGACTGTCGATGGGGGCCAGTTGAAGCTGAGACGCCTTGCCGTCCACGATGATGTTGTTCTCGATGATGTTGTCCTGTCCACCATGGACCATGACCCCGCCGAGATAGGTGCGCACGCAGATGTTGCCGTAGACATGCACGCCACTGGTATAGTCGTCCAGGTAGATCCCCCAGCAGTAGTGCGGGTACTCCCAGACGCCCGGTTTGAGCATGTTGTAGCCACCGGTATCACTCACGTAGTTGTAGCGTACGATGCTGCCGCGCTCATAGACATCGCGCGAGCCCATGCCAATAGCCCCGGTGTCGGACTGCTCCTGGTTGGTATGGTGCACCCGGTTGTACTCCACGATGTTGCGCATGCCATCGAAGCGAATGCCCTGGCGCGGGGTGTCGTGGACCAAGTTGTGCGAAATCACGTTGTCGTGCGTGCAGTTGCCGCCACAGCCGGGATGGATCTGGATCGCGGCCCAGGCGTTGCCGCCGTCGCCAATCTGGTAGACATGGTTGTTGGTGATCAGATTGTGGCTCGCCTTGCCCTCCAGGGAATGCGACCAGTCGCGGGCGCTGTTCAGCACGATCCCCTGCGCCCGGCAGTGGTGGATATCGCAGCCCGCAACCCGATTGTGGTGAGCGGAGCCCGTGAGGTAAATGCCGACGCTGCCGGTGTTGCTGACCGTGCAGGCCGTCACCTTGCAGTGCGCCGCCGCATCAAGGGTCACGGCCGATCCCTGCGTCTCGCCCAATGCGAACCCGTGGAACTGAAGGTGCTCGGCATGCGTGCGCTTCTGCCGATTTCCCTTCACCACGATCAGCCCGGAGCTCAGCGCCACACTGACCTTGCCCTCGGGCGATTCACCGTCTGGCGGCAGGAAGTAGAGCGTCTGGCTCGGACGGTCGAAGTACCACTCACCTGGCGCGTCCAACTCCTCGAATACGTTGTCGATGTAGAATCGGTTGCCCCGGATCAGCTTGTAGCTGGCATTCCCGGCCAGCTCGATGATGTGCTTCTCGGTATCGACTCGCTTGATCGAGACCCGGTTCAGATTCCAGTTCAACCACGACCAAACGGTCACTCGCGCCAGTTCGGGATGCGCCCACTTCGCGGGATCGACAACATCGGGGTTGTAGTGGAAGAGCGACTTGCTGTCCTTCTCCACCACGCCATCCACATACAGGCAACCACCGGAACGGGGATGCTTGGGATCCACATTCGGCACCCGTGCTCGGGGCTGGCGCTTGTCAGCGAAGAACACGTCCCCCACGCCCGTCTTGATGAAGGGAGTGCCGGCCAGACTCGCCTGCCAGATGCCGCCTTGATAGGGGCACCAACCCGTCACCAAACGACTGCCTTTGATGACCACCTTCTCCTTGCCATGTCGACGATAGACGATCGGGGCATCTGCCGTCCCCGAATCCTGCTGCCCGAACTCCACTGGCTCGTCTAGGTAGTACGTCCCCTCGCGCAACTCCACGACTGCGCCCTCCGGCAGCTCTCCCGCCGCCTTCCGCGCCCGGATCAGGTCACGGGCCCGCCCCAATGTCGCCAATGGCGCGCCCACGTCCAGACCGCTCGCCCCGTCATCGCCATTCGGCGCGACATAGAGCTGCAAGGGAGCAGCACAGAGCACTCCCGTACCGAGGAAAAAGCCAACCAGGCCGCGCATCATGAGCGCCTCCACCTTGCATTGAACTCAGACAAACGAACTGCGACCGCGTGTGGTCCACCCTCACACCGTAGGTCGGCGACCAAGCGATGGCCAGCCTGACCGGGCGCTTTCATCCTGCTCTCACCGACTTGCGGGCACGCAAATACGGAAAGAAAAAGTTGACAGCGCCCGGAGAATGGGGCATTGTTTCTGGTAGAGCGAACGGCTCAGATGTTCGAGATCAAGTATCGGTCCCAGGTCCACGTTCCGAGGCGTCAGATCTTGCCCTAGGCATAAATGCGGATGTCCGCAGCGCCCTGACCTGCTTAACACAAGCCGTTCGCTCCCTTTTTGGGGCTCTTCCGGGCCTGCGGCGGAACGGCGTGGCTGCCACGTAAGTGCTCCGTTCCCGGTCCGGGACTCTACTCGGCGGATCCGACCGGCAGCAGGGCTGGCAGCAGGTAGACCGCCCCGGCATACATCAGAGCCAGGCCGATGACCGCAGTGGCGCCCATGGCCTGGAAGCCGGCGTTGCGGGCGATGAGCAGCGAGCCGTACCCGAGGAGAGTGGTCACCGTGGTCAGGGTGATGGCAAGCACCGTCTCGGGTGACTGGCGAAGCTGCCCGCCAGCGCGAGCCAGGTGGGTCACGTACAGGCAATCGTCCACGCCAATCCCCACGAAGAGGGGGAAGAGAGTCAGTGTATACGCGCTCAGGCGGATGCCCAGGAGCCCCATCAGGCCAAGGATACCCGC
>JABGQJ010000681.1 GCA_018648945.1 Victivallales bacterium | reverse complement strand
CCCCGTGTGGCGTCTGTGATCTTTGCGTGCGAGGCGACTACATTCACTGCCAGAATGTGGTGAACATGCTCCAGGCCTGTGGTTCCGAGACGGGCGTGGCGACCTACGCGCAATACTGCCTGAAACAGGATTGGCTCTGCCTGCCGATTCCGGAGGACATCTCCATGGACCACGCCAGCATGGCTTGCTGCGGGCTGGGACCTGCCTTCAACGCCATGCAGCGGATGCAGGTGGATGCCTTCGATACCGTACTGGTCACCGGTCTCGGGCCAGTGGGCTTGGGGGCGGTGGTGAATGGCGTGGTGCGCGGCGCCCGCGTGCTGGCGGTGGAGTCGAACGAGTATCGTGCCGACCTTGCCCGCCAGATCGGGGCGGAGAAGGTGCTCGATCCCCGCGATCCGGATGTGCTGGATCAGATCCACAGCCTGACTGGCGGCAAGGGCGTGGACAAGGCCATCGACTGCGCGGGCGTCGCCGCCGCCCAGCGGCTGATGGTCGATGCGGTCCGGCGACGTGGCGACGCGGCGTTTGTGGCGGAGGCCCAGGATTTTGTGCTCAAGGCCAGCAACGACATGATTCGCAAAGGGATCACGCTGCACGGCATCTGGCACTGGAACCTGACCGATACGCCGCGCATGTGGGACACCATCCGCAAGGCCAAGGACTTGCTTGATATCCAGATCACCCATCGCTTGCCCATGTCCCGCGTCGGCGAGGCCTGGGATCTGCAACTCACCGGCGAGTGCGGTAAGATCATCCTCCATCCCTGGGAGTAGCCGCAATCGGAGGCCCCATGTCCGAAGTCCCCAAAGACTCAGACCGTTTGCCCGCCACGCCCACCTATCAGTTCGGGAAGCGTGGGGCTCGGTGGCGTGCCCAGAAGGCCCGTTTCCCCGACGAGCCGTGGCGCTGGCGAGAGGATTGGGAACAAGGGGTGATCCCGGCGTCTAGGGAAGGTGGGCCGCTGGGCGCGTGGATCGTGGCTCTGCTCTTCCTGGGAGTTGGCGTCGGGGTGATGTTCGCGACTTGGCAGGAGCTGATGAGTGGGAAGGCGCCCATGCTGTGGTTTGTCGCGCTCTTCCCGTTCATCGGGTTCCTCTTGACGCTGCGGGCCGTCGTCGTCACCGCTCGGGTGGTGAAGTACGGACGCCCGATCCTGCGCTTGGAACAGACGCCGTGTGTCCTGGGCGGCCTGTTGCAGGGCACCATCGAGTTCGGCAACCGCCATCTGCCGACCGCCGAATCGGCCGAGCTTGAGATCCAGGAGCGGCATGTGGTGATTCGAAGGACGAGCAAGGGATCGCGGAGCGAGACCAAGGTCGTCTGGAGCATGCGCGTGCCGATCGAGATCCATGGCGGCGAGACGACCGTGCCCGTGTCGCTGCCGATCCCGTGCGATGGCAAGGCGGTTGATGTCGAGACTCCCGGCAAGATCAACTGGCGCGTCTGCCTGCGTGTGGCGGTGCCGGGGGCGGATGTGAACGTGGCCTTCGACCTGCCGGTGTTCGCAGGTGAGGGCGGAGATTCGGCCCAGACCAAGAAGGCCATCGAGGCGGCGCAGACCGAGAGCGCAATCGCGGCGGGGGAGGACGCCCTGATTGAGAGCCTGCAGCGCGAAGGGGTCCGCCTGAAGCGGCACCCGGCGGGGTTGGAGTTGTGCGTGCGCCCCCTCGGCATGAGGCGAACCGGCTTTGCCATCACGGCTCTGGTGTTCATGGCTATTCCCGTGGCATTCTGGTTCGTGGCGCTGCGCACCAATCCCAGTGTCTGGCGCTGGCTGGGCTTTACCCCATTGGCCGCTCTGGGAGCGCTGGTCGGCAGCTTGACTCTGACCAAGTCATTCCGAGTCCGTGCCGGGAGCAAGGGACTGCGGATCACCCGCCAGATTCTGGGCTTCCCCACGGCCTGGCAAGTGCCATATGAGTCCATCGAGTCCATCCAGCCCAATTCCACCATGTCCACTTCCGGTGCCGAGGGGACCGTCCGCTACTACGACCTGGACATCAAGTGGCAGGTCCGGGGGAAGAGCCGCAAGGTCTGCCTCGGACTGGGCATCACCGACAAAGCCCTGGCCGCAGCCTTGGCCCAAGCGCTGCGCCACGCCCGCGAGCCCAAACTCCAGAGATAGCCAGCCATGCCAAGCCCCATCCCTTCCCTCTCCCGCCGTCAGATGCTGAAGGCGACCGCCAGCGCGGCGACCTTGCCGCTTCTGGGTTTGCATGCCGCGCCAGCGACGAAGCCGAACTTGCTGGTCATCATGTCCGACGAGCATACGGCCAGCATCACGGGTTGCTACGGCAACAAGATCGTGCAGACGCCGCATCTGGATGGCCTGGCCGCGAAGGGCGTGACCTTTGATGCCTGCTATACCACCAGCCCGCTCTGCGTGCCCGCGCGGCTGTCCTTCACCTCGGGCAAGTACATCTCGCGCAATGGGGCCTGGAGCAACAGCTCGTGGTTGCCCAGCAACGAGGTGGCGTCCCTGCCCCGTCTGCTGAACGACGCGGGGTACGAGACGGTGCTCTGCGGCAAGATGCACTACGATGGGACGCGCCGCTACGGCTTCAGCAAGGAGCTTGTGCGCGGCAATAACAGCCGCAAGACCGGCCGCGGCGGACGGCGCAAGGCAGACGACCTGCAGGGCAAGCCTGGCATCAGCGGACGCTTCCGGGACTTCCGCGTCGGCGGGGAGAAGGACAGCGGCATCATCCGCAACGATCTGAGCGTCACCCGCGAAGCCGCCGTCTACCTGAAGGCCCGTAAGGAGGGGGACAAGCCATTTTTCCTCTTCGCGGGGTACCTGGCGCCGCATTTCCCGCTGATCGTGCCCCAGGAATACTGGGATCCCTACATCGACCGGGTGCCCATGCCGGTGCTGCCGCCGGGCCATCTCGATGGGTTGCCGCTCAACTACAAGCACCTGCGCACTGGCTTCAACAACGAGGACGTGCCCGACGATATCGTCAAGAAGGGCCGCGAGCTGTATTACGGACTGACCCAGTGGCTGGACGAGCAACTGGGCCTGCTGTTCAAGGCGCTGGACGAGAGCGTCGACGCCGAGAACACGGTCATCGTCTACACCACCGATCACGGCGAGAATCTGGGCGAGCACGGCCTGTGGTGGAAGAACTGCATGTACGAGCACGCGGCCCGCATCCCGCTGATCATCAGCTTCCCTCCACGCTGGCAGGGCGGGCAGCGGCGCACTCTCGCCTGCTCCACGGTGGACTTGGTGCAGACGCTGGCCGACCTGGCGGGGGCCGAGGCACCCAAGGACTGGGATGGGGATTCCCTGGTGCCCTGGCTGAACGATGCCAAGGCTCCGTGGAAGGATCTTGCCATCAGCCAGTATTACGCGCACAACATCGCCTCTGGCTACGTCATGTTGCGCCAGGGCCCGTGGAAGTACGTCTATCACTCCCCGCCCGACGATCAGCACCCCGCCGAGGAGGAACTGTACAATCTGACCGCCGATCCCGGCGAGTTCCGCAATCTGGCGAGGAATCCCGCGCAAGTCGAGCGCACGAAGGCCATGCTGGCGGCGATCATCAAGGAACTGGGCGAACACCCCGACGAGACCGAAGCCCGAGCTCGAGGTGACTACGCCAAGGGCTACGAGCGCACGGACTTCGCGAAGCTCCCCCTCCGCAACAAGCACTTCGGACAGAACACGAAGTTCTGGGACGAGCGCGGCACCCCCGGTCGCCACACCATCGTCAAGGGCGCCGGACGTGATGGCAGCCCCGGCCTGCGGTTCCACAAGCCGGCCGACGACAAGCTTCCCCCCAACGAGAACTCCCACTACGACCAGTGGACGGTGGTCAAGAAGGACGTGACGTACCGGGTGGGCATGTGGCTCAAGGCCGAGGGCGACCTCCGGCCCATGCTGCGCATGGCGACCAAGAAGTCTGCAAGCGTGCTGGAGATCCCCTCCGGCGAGAGCCGCGACTGGCAGTTCATTGAGGGCACGTTCAAGGTCGACAGGACCCAGAAGCTCAAGCTACAGATCTTCGGCGGTGCCAAAGGCGAAATCCGCCAAGCCCACCCCGGCACCAGCTACGTGGACATGATCGTCTTCGAGGAAGTGAAGGAGGAGTAGGGAGTAGGCCCAGGCTGGGTCAGCCGTACAGCCAGTCTAGCGTTACGCAACGGATACACAGATCCTGTAGCACGGCGCTCTG
>JABGQJ010000680.1 GCA_018648945.1 Victivallales bacterium | reverse complement strand
GTGCGGGAGAGGTCGGCGCCTTCCTTCGGCACCTCCACGGCGCGGTAGTTGAACCACTCGTCGTCAAACTTCTCGCCCTCCTCAAGGGCGAAGTCGCGGCGGAATACCTGCCGCATCGCATCGTCCACACCGATCAGCACGTTGTCCCGAAACACCACCAATGGACGCATCTTCGCCCGGGTGGGCTGACGGCGCGCCGTGCGCGGATTGTAGGTCCACGAGCCGCGCGGTGCCGCCACGCTCCGAGTGCCTGTCTTGTAGAAGCCGAACCCGCTCTTGGGACAGGGTTCGGTCGCGCCCGTCTTCAGGTTCAGTTTCCACCGCGACAGGGTCACACAGTCGCCCTCGCGCACCAGCAGGTCCAAGGCGTCGAACTCCATCCCTCCCGCGCGGTAGTAGTGGTAGTCCGGAGCGATATCAGTGATGGTCTTCTCGGCGATCTGGGCACCAGTCCATGGGTTGACAGCCATCACCCGAATCCCGCCATCGGCCAGGTACTGACGGCCGGCGGCGAAAAACGCGATACCCTCGCTCACCAGCACGCTGCCCGGCACGGGCCAAGGGGATTCAACCTGGCCGAAGGCCACGATCCGTTCCTCGTTCGGCGCCGCCCGGCGCCGCCAGACTTGCTCGCCATCTTCCGCGCGCAGGCAGTAGACCCACCCGCTTCGGGTGCCGAACAGGCAGAGCCCACCGTAGGCCGTCGGTGCCGTGTCGATACGGCCATTGGCGGTTTTGCGCCAGACAATGCCGCCGGTAGCTGCGTCGATGGCCACCACCTCGTGCGCTTCGGGCCGGGCGACAAACACCTTGCCCCCAGCCACAACGGGTGGTGTCACCGGCCCTTTCACCAACACATTCATGCGCCAATCTTCCAGCAGATGACTCTCGGGTCTGCTTCCCAGAGATACTCCCCAGGCGATCTCCAGGTTGGGAGGTGTCGCCGTTGCCGTCCCACCGCTGCGGGTTGGATCGTGCCGGTACATGGGCCAGTCCTCGGCCGAGTAGTCCGTGGGCACAGTGCCCTGCTCTGGGGGTGCGACATGGGCTGGGCCTTGCTCGAAGGACGCAGCAGGCGGTTCGGCCGCCACCGGCTCGCTTCTCGCCGGTGCCATGGCGACGAAACCCTTGACCATCGGCCAGCAGACACACCATTTCGGCGCGACGTAGGTCAGACCGTTCGCAGGCATGAAGCCGGCATATCGATCACAGGCGCCCTTGGTAATGCGATTCGTGTCAGTTTTGCCGGTCGTCAGGTCCGTGAAGCTCATCTCGCCCGCGAGGAAGTAGCGTTGGGTTGCCACTGGCGGAAAGCAATGTCCCGATCCCGCCTTGAAGGTCTGTCGCACCTCGCCCGTGCGCAGGTCAAGGCCCTCGGCCTTTCTGCCGTTCGAGACCCAGGCCAAGCCCTTCGCATACACGACGCGCGCTTGTGAATAGTGCCCGCTTGGCAAGAACTTGTGACTCCAGAGAAACGCCCCATCCTTCGCCGAAACAGCGCAAATCATGGACCCTTCCCTGAAATCGCTGAACTTGGAGACTTCGAAGCAGAGCACACCGTCGGCATAGGTGCAGTGGCCTGCTTGGGGCAGCCAGCCGTACTCCATCGGTTGCCCTCGCCACTGCGGCGCTCGCTTCGCCCACCGTGCCCTGCCGGTCCGGAGGTCGAGCCGGACCAATGTGCGTGCATCGCCGCGCCTGGCATTGCCTTTCAGGAAGAAGACAGACCCCTCGCCGACGGTCAGGCCACTCGGCTGGGCGGCGGGATGGCGCCAGAGCAGACTGCCCGTTTTGGCATCGACCGCGCGTACCCATATGGGATCGGCCACGAGGAGAAGCCCGTCGGCGTAATGGAGTTCCTGCGGCTCTCCCGCCTGCGGGTACGTGCGCAGTGTCTTCCCGGTTCGCGCGTCCAGGGCATGCAGCGCCCCGTCGGTGACCACGAAGAGCGTGTCGCCGTTGGCGATCATCTGAGCCGCCCCGTAGGCGCCGTGCTGCCCGCGATAGCCGCGCAGGGGCGAGGGACTCAGCTCCCTGCTCCAGAGCGGCAGCCCGTTGAACGCATCGCGCGCATACACGCCGCCGTAGAAGTTGCGTCCATTGGCCGATATCTGATTGCTGATCTCCTGGAACGGCCCCGTGACCCAGCGGATGCGTCGCGGCGGCCCGACCATCGTGTCCTTCGACACCGGGTTGCCATCCGGGCCATGTCGTGGCTCGGGCCACCCGTCCATGCCATCAGGCCAGGGCTTGACGAACCTCGCCCATACGCCGCCGCCATCCGTGCGGATTTCGTAGCCGGCGATTCCGGCCGCATCAAGTAGGCCTCGCAGGGTCCCGGCCGTCAGGCGCGTAGTGGATTCGGCGGCTCGCTGGGCGCTCTGCCCAATATAGACCACGCCCCCCGGACGCAGCACCCGGAGCATCTCACTCGGCGGAGTCGGGTAGCGCAGGTAGTCGTCGGCCACGATCAGATTGACCAGATTCTCACTGTAGGGAAGACGCTCGGGGCGCATCTGCTCGACCCAGGCCACGCCGTACAGGCCGGCACGTGTGATGGACGCGCGGGCCCGCTTCGTCGCCTCGGCCTCGGCCGACAAACCATGGACAAGAAGGCTCCCCGTGCTCGCCAGAGCCGCCGTCAACTGGCCGTCTCCCGCTCCCAGATGCGCGCACAGCCCGTCGCGCACGACGGCTACATCGAGGATCATCTTGGCTACCGCGTGCTGCGCCTCGCCAAGGTCCTGGGCCCTCGCAACCGATAGCACCAGAGCAACCATGGCCAGTGAGGTGACAATGGCACCCCGGCGGCCTCTCGCAGGAGAGGTCCTTGTGTCGTGCATAGTCTGCCCTAGGTCTGTTCCTCAACGCAATTCTACCAGGAGGAAGGTATCGCACCCAGAAACGTCTTCAAGGGCCTCGCCTGCACCCGCTCACCAGCCCGGCATTGGCTTGTGCTGTACCTTGACGCTGAGCCGTTACGGTGTCAGAGTCAGCCAGCACGCCGCTGCCCACAAGGCGCTGGTGCGTCTGGCCGGTCTCCGCCTTGCGGAGCCGGTGTTCACTGATGACTGTCGCGGCCGGGTAGCACAGTTTCAGGAGGATATGATGAGCTCGAACCCAATGGCTCCCTGCAGTGACCACTTCTCGACGGTGACCTTTCGCGGCAATGTTGCGTTGAGTGATTTGGGCGCGCGCGGCGCTTCGGAGCAGTTGGCCGAGGCCGGCGCGAACTGGGCTTCGGCAGGTGATCAGGTGTTCTGGGGACTGCCGTTCCGGATTGGTTCGCGAGCGGTGAGCGTGACTGAGGGTGGACGGGTATCAACGATCAAGCTTGGCGGCATCTGCGGCCAATGGTTGGTCTTGGCCCACACCTCGGACCGCCGACCGAGCCAGGGGGACGCGCGCGGCTTCACCAAGGCACCATCCGGCGAGGGACGTCTGGGGGAACACGCGGCTGATTACGTGTTCGTTTACGAAGATGGCTCCGAGGAACGGGTGGCCATCCGTCGCCGCCACCAGATTGGGATCTTCACGCGACGTTGGGGGGAGAACTGCGTGGAGAGCGTGGCGCACACCAAGCCGCACGCGCTCCCCGCGCCTCACGAGATTCTCCGCCCGGGCTGGGGCCATGCTCAGACTCGGGCCACCGCTGCAGACGGCGGCCCGTTCGTTCTCTGGTTGTGGGCGTGGGAGAACCCGCATCCGCGCAAGCCGTTGGCGGCCCTGCGGGTGGAACCGATCAGCGGGGTGGTCCTGCTGGTCGGTGGCAGCGTCGGCAAGGCCAGCGCCCACCCGTTGCGTTGGGAGGCGCGGCGGAAGGCCGTACTGAAGCTGCCGGCACGGGTGCCGTTCGACGCGGGCCGCGATCAGGACGCACGGTACGCGCAGGTCGCGCTGGACATGGGCAGCGTGATCTCGGCCACGCCCCGACCCGTCTACCCGGCAGCGGATTGGACAGGGACCTACAACAACGCCGTTCCGGAGATCTCCGAACGCGAGGTGCTGGTGGAATACACCGCGCACGCAGATGCCTGTTTCCAACTTCACAATGGCCGCCGCGCGCCGGTGGCCCGCATCCAGGAGAAGGGCAAGGCGGGCCCGCTGAGCAGCGTGCCATCGGCCGACCAGCGCGTGAAGCTGACGGTCATTGACCGGCAGACCCGTCACCCGGTGGCCGTGA
>JABGQJ010000068.1 GCA_018648945.1 Victivallales bacterium | reverse complement strand
GAACCAGGGGAAGACGCTGGCGGTGGAGAGGGAGTCCACGGAGGCAGCCAGCTGGGTCTGGATGGCGAGGCGAAGGTCGCGTTGGGGATTTGTTGGCACTAGCGGGGGCTCCGGGGAGGGGGAACCGCCAAGGCGCCAAGGACGCCAAGGGGGGAAGGGAAAGCGAGGGACGAATAGCCGTGTAGCGCCCGGAAGCTCCGGGCGTTGCACGCGTCTGTATTGATCTTGCTTGTCTTCACTTGGCGGCCTTGGCGTCTTGGCGGTTGGTCCTCTTCTGCATTCTACAACCCGTTCTGGTTGGCGAGGGCGAAGTGGAGGTCGTCTTCGGGGTCGTTGTCTTGGCCTTCGATGGTGCCGATCGCGCCGGTTGCATCGAGATCGATGGAGAGATCGGCGGTGCCGGCGGCGGCGGCGTGGAGGAAGTCGAGGGCGGTCTTCTCGCGTTCGGCGAAGGGGTTGTCGTCGTCTTTGGTTCCGCGTCGGCGGTAGAGGGAGGCGCAGAGGGAGAGAATGGCGGCTTCTTCGACGGGGCCGGGGACGGAGCCGTCGGCAAAGGGGACGGTGTAGCGGCGGCCGAGGATGGCGTCGCAGCGGGCTTCGGCGCGGGCGACGAGCGCGGTGTAGAGGCCGGTGTCCTCGGCACCGTCGTGATCGTCGTCGAGGAGGGCGACGAGATCGGCGGAGGGGAGCTCGGCCTCGATTTGAGTTCTTGTGAAGTAGGACATGGCTTCGCCAGTAGGGAATTCAGGATTCAGGAGACAGGATTCAGAAGGGGGAGTGGAACGGAGAAGCGAGATGGGCCGGTGCCAGGCCATTCTGCATTCTCACTTCTCCATTCTGTATTTCCCCTAGCTGGTGGCGATGTTGAGGCGCTGGACGACGGTGGAGTTGGTGACGACGACGTCCTCGGACCAGTCGAACTTGGCGACTTCGACGCGGCCGTCGTCGCGGGAATACATGCCGGGGACCATCCACTTGCCGGAGAGACGGAAGGTCTTCATGAAGGAGGGGTCGCGGCGGGTGGGGTTGGGGCGGCGAGCGAAGACGAGGATGGTGGAGTCGAGCAGGAAGGAAATGTTCTCGGCGACGCCGGCGGCGGCGGCATCGTAGACCATGAGGGAGGTGCGGACCTCGGGCTGGGCGAGGAAGAGGTCGGAGACGCTGTCGAGGGTGGGGACGGCGAGCTTGGTGCCGGTGCGCTGGTTGCCGACGACGAACTTGCCGGTGACCTTGGTGTGGTTCTTGAAGACCTTCCATGCGGTGGCGCCGAAGAGGACGCCGGTGCCCATGAGGCTGCCGTACTTGGCGGCCTTGACGACCGACATGATGGCGTCGTCCAGATCGTCCACGGGGGTGCCGGAGCTGTCCCAGGTCTTGTCGGTGCCGGAACCGGCGGCGGCGAGGGCAGCATCGATCACGGCCTTCTCGTGGACCAGGCCGGCGACTTCGGCGACCATGGTGGCGCCTTCCTGGAGGGCGGCTTCCATGGAGTCGTTCTCTTCCAGCTCATCGACGGGAAAGTCGAGGGCGTGGGGCTCGCAGTTGTAGGTCTGGTCCTCGGCGTCCCAGCCGAGCTCGACGGCGCGGCCGCCGAGGGCGCGGCGGGTGTTGGGCAGGGCGAAGCGGTGCTTTTCGGTGTACTTCTTGTAGTACCCGACGGAGACGGGGACGTCCACGGCGGGGGCGAGGAAGTCGGCGACGGGGTTGATGGCGTTCTGGGCCGCGCCCTGGGCGAACTGCTGGAGGGTTGGCTTGGCGGCGATGTCGGAGAGGCGACTCATGGGGAAGCTCCTGATTTCAGATCTGTGATTTCAGATTGGTGATTGGGCAGAGAGGGCGAGCATTGGTGATTCTGGATTCCAGATTGGCGATTTGGGGGAATTCAATCCTCAATCGCCAATCTGAAATCACCAATGCTAGGAGGTGGCGACGATGCCGGCGGCCTGGAGGGCATCGACGATGGAGTTGATGGCGGTGCGCGCCTCGGCGTCGGTGGTGGCCCCCCCGGTGGGGTCGGAGATGGCCGCCGAGGCGATGGTGACCATGCGGGGGTCGGGGCGGAAGAGGACGAGCTGGCCATCGACGCCAGTCTCGAGGGCGATGCCGGGGGAGAAGTAGACCCCGGCGGTGCTGCCGATGGTGGCGACCTTGCCGTCCTCGGTGCCGTCGGGGGTTTCGAGCTTCAGGCGGGCACCGATGGCGACGGTGCCGTTGAGCTCGGCGCGGGCCTGCTGGGCGTTGGCGAGGGGCTGCAGGCTGGCGTAGGAGCCGGCGGCGGCGCCCTCGAGGACGACGTAGAGGGCTTCGTCGGTGACGGCGTTGGGGAGGTAGGCCTTGGCGGTGCCACTGGCGTTGGTGACGAAGACGAGGTAGCCTTCGAGCCCGGTGAGGGCGTCTCCGGCAATGACCTGGACGGGGCCAAACTGGGTGTTGCTCTGTTCGTTCATGAGTTGGGGTCCTTGGGGGAGGAATTCAGGAGACAGAACTCAGAATTCAGTAGTTGGAATTCAGGAGGGGGAGGATTCACCACGAAGGCACGAAGGGCACGAAGGTGGGACGGGAGAAGAGGGACTCGCACAGCGCCCGGAGTCTCCGGGCGTTGTGCGGGATTTGGTCCCCGTAGGCCTTGAGCTTGCCGAAATGGCTTTGCTTGTCTTCACTTCGTGATCTTCGTGCCTTCGTGGTGAGTATGGGCCCGGCTCTTGGTCTAGCCGAGCTCGGTCTGGGCGAGGTTCCAGGCGGTGGTGTAGTTGACGCCCTGTTCGGTCTGGATCTGGGCGGCACGGTTGCGGATGGCGACGGCATGGGACTGGGCAGACGGATCAAGGGCCGTGTCGCCGGGATCGGTGGCGGGGATGGTGGCGGTGCGGCGGTTGGGAAGGGACGAGGAGGGGGTGGGCGGACGGACCGCAGCCAGAATGCCGATGGCGGCTTCGCGATTGGCGAGCAGCGCTTCCTTGGCCTTCAGGGGATCGGCGATCTTGTCCTTGTGTTCCTCGAGATCCGCCTTCACTCGGTTCTCGGCTTCCTCCCCTCTGAGCCTGAGTAGCTCCTCCTCGTTGGCCTGGGCCTGGGTTGCGCGGTTCCTGAGCTCCTGAATCCTGTCCACGAACTCCTGGTCGGGAGCGTCCGGACCAAGCTCCAGGATCTCGGCGAGTTGCTGCTTCATTCGGGCAGCCTCCTGTGAGTGCGGCATGGTGCCGCTGTGACGGTTGCTGAGGGGCCGGATGCCCTTCAGATTGGGATCGTTGGTGAGCCCGGCGTTGAGCAGGCGGGTGGGACGCAGGCGGGTGCCCCCGAGGGGCTCGGCGCTCGCCCGGTCGAAGACGGGGGAGAGGAAACGGTAGCTGCCGCCGACCACGGCCTGGGCACCGCGCTCGCTCCAGCGAATGCGCCCCCATAGAGTCCCATCGCGCAGCGCGAGATCGGTGATCCAACCCGCCGCTTCGCTGGCCTTGTCGAGATCCATGGAGAAGTGGTCGTAGTCCACGAGAAGCCCCGCGAAGTCGGCGGCGGCAGCGACTTGCGCGAAGCTGTCGACCATGGCGGCGAACGCGGCCTCGTCGAGAATCTGGACAAGCGGGTCGGCGGGGGCGGCCTGGACGATGAATTCGCCAGCGGGAGCGATTTGGTACCAGCCATCAGAGGGAAGCTGGAACGGGCTGGCGGGATCAGTTTGGCGGTTGGCAAGAGGACGAAGGGAAGGCATGGAGGGGCTCCTGGGAGGGGATGCGGGCAAGGCGGTGGCCAGTGCGGGCAGAGGGGACTCGCGGGGAAGGGGCGAGGAACCGGGCGAAGGGACGGCCTACGGATTGGCACCGTCAGGCAAACTGCGGAGGACGTCAGCCAAGGCGGCGGGGTCGAGGCGGTCGGTGCAGGCAAGTTCCTCGAGCCGCCGGAGGATGGGCTCCACTGGCGCAAGCCGCTCGCGGGGCAAGCACAGGTGTGCAGCCACACGATTGGTCAGATCCCCGGCTGAGCCGGAGTCTGCCTCGCCGCCCGGACTGACGGGGGCCAATTCGTAGCCGGTGCGCTCGCGGAGCTGTTGAGGACTGACCGTGAAGCCCGCCTGTCGCGCGGTGACGGCGTGTTCCAGGACGCGGTCGGCGCTGGGGGTTTCGGTGCTGTCCAGTTCGAACCAGGCTAGAATCGGCTGATTGGGGAACGCGTTTTGGAGACGCGGAATATCAAACTGCTCCTGGAGGACCTCGGAGATGTCCTGGGCGTCGGCGCGAAGCAGGCTGCGCCAGACGTCGCCCTGCTCCTTGCCTTGGCTGCCGCCAATGCCAGTCGCTTGACTGAGCGCGGTGAGCATCCCGCCAGTGCCAGCGAGGATGAGATCCTCCTTTAGGTAGCGCAGACGGGCTTCCCAGGCGGTCTTGCCGCCGCTCTGCACACCGTCGGTGGCGGGGCGCTCAACCGCACTGCCGTGCTCAAGCACGCCGGCCCCACCCCGGGCAATGGCAGCAGCCTTGAGCCCGAAACTGACGGCTTGCTCGTCGCTTAGGTTGGGGGGACCAATGATCACCGTCCCCTGGCGACTGGCGATCTCGCAGAAGCGATCCCACCACTTGGCGTTGTGACTGGCCCGAAGGAACTTGAGAATGGAGAGCCAGATCAGGCTGCGGGGCTCGACGCGGACGATGTACTCGGTGGGTTCGACGGGGGTGCCGAGCGCGGCTGCGGTCGTGAGTTTGGCCTCGGGGTTGTAGTACCACGGCCCGTACATGCCGTCACGCACCCACCACCACTGGTCCAGCGGCTCGAACCGCTTCTCGCCGATCGCCAAATGGCTATAGCCGCGGAACTTGGCAAGCGCCAGGAACTCCACCGCCTCGCGCATGTTGCCGATGCCCTGATAGCAGGTGTGGAGGAACTGGCGTTGCTCCTCGGCCAGGCGGCCGAGTCCCTGGCTGTCTGCCTGCGCGTCGATCCGGATCGTCCAGTCGAGCTGGCGCAGACCGGCGCAACGGCGCTCCACGAGAGTCCAGACATCCGCGTCCCACTGCTCCACGTAGTACATCAGCCACTGGGCTCTCGTCCACTGCCCACGCATGGCATTCTGCAGCAGGGCAGCGGCATTGGCGGGCGTGAGCCCGCGGAGCGGGTTGCCGAGAGCATCCGCAGGATTGGCCAGATGGCCCTCGCCGCTGACGCTGGCGACGACCGTGCGGCGGTTGGGGAGGGAGGAGGAGCCACGAACCGCGTGGAAAGCACGAAGGATGGGGGAGAGGATATTCATATCGAGACCAGGGGTTGGGGGGCGGGGGAGCAGGCGGGAGCGGACGGGAACAGAGCGGGTGGGTCTGTCCGGGGCTGGTTCGCGCTATCCGTGGGATTCGTGACCATCAGAACATCCCCGACAGATCCGTATCGACGATGCCGACCTCGGCCGGCTCGAAGCTGCGAGCGCCGAGAGCGACAGTGGTGCCTCGGCCTGTCGCATGCACAGCCAGGGCAAGAGCCCAGAACCGGTCGGCATGGCCGTTCCTGCTGCGCTCGGCCGTGAAGCGGAGGTTGCCGGCAGCGGTCGTCTCCTTGCGAATGGCACGTAGGTCGGACCGGACCTCCGGGCGTGACGGGATCCGCAGGGCGCATTGCTCGAAGGCGGTTCGCAGGGGGTAGGCGAGCTCCTCCTTCACCTTGGCGGTGAAGTAGATTTCCTCCACCCGATGGTGCCCATGGCGGGCGCGGGCCCGTTCCGCGAACTGGCGACCGATGCCGGTGGCGTCGATGCAGCAACGGCGAACGCAGCGCAGGCCCAGCACTTGATCCAAGGCATGCTCCTGGGCCGCAAAGGTCTCACCACTCAACTCCACGAGGCGCCGCGTAAGCCGAATGCCGCCGACTGTCTCAAGCGCCCAGATGACGGTCAGATCGTGGTCGCGCCCCACATCGACCCCCACGTGCACGGGGTTGGTGCATTGGGAGAGGTCGGTGCGCCAGGGCTCGTGCTCGGGATACTCGCACCCCGCGATGAGATCGTAGGGCAAGAAGGCCCCGGCATCGTCTGCGGGCTGGCACATATACTCTTGCTGGAACGACTCCTCGTCTGCACAACCGGACCGGACTAGATCGAAGTAGGCGGCTTCGTCCATATCCTGCCGCACATCGCTGGCAGGGAGTTTCCTCTTGAGCTTGTGCAGGAAACCCTCCTCCAACGCGTCCTTGAGAGTGACCCGATGCAGGCTGATCCCCTTCGGATTGCCCTTCTCCCGGGCCTCGGAGACAAGCTGATTGAAGAAATTGTGGCTGCCCCGGTGGGTGCTGATGACCTCCAGGCAGCCGCCCCAGGTAATGCCGGGGTAGGCGATGGCCCATAGCTCTCGCGGGTTGCGGTGCAACGCGAACTCATCCAGCACACGATCGCCACGCTTGCCTGCTTGAGCGTTGGGATTGGAGGTCATGGAATGGATCCGCAAGCCATTGGCCAGGCGCAGGACGTGAGCGGTGGCACGCTCCACATCGTCGATCACGCGCACACCGAGATCCCTTGCCCCGGCGTCCAGAAGCTCCGCGAAGCGGACACAGTCCTCTTTGAACAGCCGCGCCTGAAGGTCGTCGCGGGAAGAAACCCACGCATCGAGCTTCGCTTCCGCCCTCGCCTTCCGCCGGACCAGACCGTAGGCAGTGCACCAGCTGAGGCCAACCTGACGGGATTTCTCCATCAGTTTGAGCCTGCTGGCATCCTCGATCCAGCGGCGCTGGTAGGCCAGGAAGAGGCTGTCGGGTTGGTAGTTTCGGTACTTCAAGGTGGCAGTTTCTGGGGTTGGGGATTAGGGGCGTGCCAGGGAGCGGCTAGAGCAGCTTCATGCGGCGTTCGAGTTCTTGGATCGTCTCGGGACGAAGACCTGACCGACTCCCAGGAGGGTCGGCGAGTTGCGCTCGCAGGTCGGCGATCTCGGCGTCGCGTTGCGCCAGCGCCGCCGCGTGCTCGCCCGCCAGCGTCCGCAGGCGTTTCTCGCAGTCGTCGCGCAGCTCCTGGGTGGCGAGAGTTTTCGCCTCACGGACCGTACGCATGAGTGGCCCCAGCTGGCGCGGATCGTCGATGTCCTCGACCAGACGCACCGCCTTGGCAGCAAGGGCGTACGCGGCGGCATCGGAGACGTCCCCCAGCGCTGCGGAACCGCCAGCGGCACGAAACAGGTCGCTGAGCCGCTCGCGTTCGGCCTGCTCGCCAAGCACAAGAGCGCTCAGTTCGCCATATTCATCGCTGCCCTGCCAGGCCCGCCATGTGGTGGGATGAACGGCGGGAAGCTCCGGCCAACGCTCTGCCGCACGGGCGGAGATCACCCGGATGGGAAGCGCCTCGATCTCCCGCCAACGGACGAACAGGATGCGGGCCGCGCGGGAGTAGTGACGCTGGATGTTGTTGCGGGGGGTGGGCATGGAAGAGGACCGGGAATGGGGGATTGGAGGATTGGGGAGAACAAGGGAGGAGGCAGGCGGCGGGGGGAGGACTCCCTCGCTGGTCAGCCCCCTCGGCGCGGGGACGGATGGTGGCGCTGTCGACAGTCGTCGAACTTCCCCCAGAGGCCGTTCAAGCTCTTCTCAGTGCGGGCAACCGTGCTCGCCTGAGCGGCGCTTTCCCGGTTGAGCTTCTTGAGTTCCACCATGATCTCGTTGTTCTGCGCGATCACGGTCTCGATCTTGGCCGCGAACTCAAGGCTGCGGTCCGCCTCCACATGGCGGGCCATCCGGTCGTTGAGTTCGCGGACCGTCCGGTCGCGCAGGTCACCGAGCTCCGCTTCCAGAGAGCGCATGCGGGTCTCGCGGCCCTTGAGCCAGATGCCTGCGAGGCCCGAGCCGAGGAGGACGCCGCCCAGCCCATTGGCGAAAACGAGGGGGTCGAAATGCATGGGGCTACTCGGCCTCCTCTGCGGCGAGGGCCGTCCGGGTGGCATCGGCATCCCCATTCTGTGACGCCGAAACCGTGGGATCATTCAGCACCTCGACGGGCAGGCTCTTGCCCTGGCGAGCGGAGACCTCGCCAGCCATCCGGACCGAGTAGACCGCACAGTCCTGCATATGGATCTGGGGACCGGCTGTCCGACAGCCAACGACAACACAGGCAAGGAGAAACGGCAGGGATCGGTACATGAGAGGTACTCCAGATAACAATGTCGGGACATGCCTCGCCGAACGGGCCCAAATGCAGGGCAAGGGAGGCTACAGACGGGGAGAGCACAAGGCGGGAGTCCCGTCGGCGAGGCGGGAACGCGGCGCGATCTGCCGCAGGCGGGTGAGGGGAGAATCAGTCCGACGCGGGGCGTCCGTGTTCGTTTGCGCCAATCCGTGTCCGTCCGCCTTCGCAACGGATCGTCCCCAACGGGGAGCGAAGCGGCGGGCGCAAAGGCAAGAGGGTGGCAAGGTGGGGGCCAGAGGCAGCGCAAACGAACACGGACGGACCTGGACGGACACGTACCGGAAAGGATAGGAATGCCCGGACGGTAGAGCGAGAGAGAGGGGGCACGGGAGACAAGGCACCAAAGCGACGGCCAGCAGCAGGGAAGAAGTGCCCATGACGGGTGCTCTCGGTATCCAGCAGAAATCGCATCTGTTGCCCTCCTTGCCCTCTTCGCCGCTGGACTCTTTGAGACTGGCAGATTGGCCAGCCACTGCGGATCAGGGGGTGACAACAGCAATACAATAGATGCTGAATTGCTGTTTAGCAATCTACAACAGAAAGAAATTGCACAATTGGGGCCACCTCGCCCATGCCCGAGCAGCCGGCCCCAAGCACAGCCCAGGAACCTCCCGGGGGTGGCCCCGGCAGCGACCACCCAATCCCACATGAACGGGGCAAGCACCGAGCTCACCCCGCACGGCAGGGCACCCAGCACGGAACACCAAGGGGGGAGAGAGACGCAGCCGCCCCCCGACGCCCCTGAGCCCATGACCACCAGCCCGCTCCACCCGTGCACATCGTCACGAGAACCGCCGGCACGCGCAAGGCCACAACAGGTTGCGCACCCGAGCGCACGCGCATGGCGGAGCCGCCGGCCCCGGCGTGGAGCGCAAGGCACTGGCATTGCGCTTAATGGAGGATTGCGGCAGGCGGCTCACGAGTGAATCAAGGCAGAACACGCATCCCCCTTCTGCACCCGAACCCGCCGCAGCCCATCCCGACACTGACGGAATACACACCCACCATACCAGGGAATGCAACCCAGCCGCCGCGCCCCGCCTACTCCATCGCCGCCAAGCGACGAGCGATCACCATCGCCGCCGACTCGTCATAGCTGCTCCCCGTCGCTTGAGCCAACGCCTCCGCTGCCGCCACCACCTGCGGATCATGGGACGCCTCCAGGATCTTCCGGATCATCTCCTCTGCCGGCTGTACCGACACCCCCGCCCCCCGGGCCCCCGGCCACCCAAGCAACTCCTCCCGCAGTTCGCGAACCCGCGGGAACATCTCACCAGCACCGTGAAGCAACCACTGCGACGAGATCCCCGTCCGCTCCGAGAAACGTTCCAAAAAGCGACTGCTAAAGCTATTATGGCCACTCTCGCACTTCGAGTAATGCGAATGGCTGACATCAACCAATTCGGCCATCTCCGACTGGAGCATCCCTTTCCCCTGCCGCATGCTCCGCCGGACAATCCCAAGCCGCTCGGCAATCGCCTGCCGCTCATCAGAAGAAAATGGATTGCTTTTTACGCCCCGATAAGTTTGCATACCGCACTCCTGATGCTTAATAGTATGTCTATGAGTTTTTCATTCCATTTCCACTAGACACAGTAGACGAAGGAAAGCAATATGTCAAACGTCCCCCCCTGCGCAACGTGCACCCACCGGGCAGCCCCCTTCCCGCCTCCCTCTTGCCCCGCCCAGCTGGCCGAGCTCGGCCCGGCGGCATTCCGAGGCTGCGCCAGGAACCACGCGGTGCAGAGACTCAGGCTGGACGCCCTGGAAGAGATCGAGGCCTGCGGCAACCGCTTGATCCAGCAAGCTGGGCACCTGAACAGACTGCTGGCGCTACCCGACAGCCTGTGTGGCGAGGGCTTCGATCGCCGGGAAGTCGGGCGCGAACTGCACAAGCTCGACGAGTTGCTTGCCAACGGCACCACGGACGAGCGCTGGGCTTGTCTGGCACGACTGCGCATCGCCCTGCGAGTTCCGTCCCAGCCACATCGGCAACCAGCCGGGCCCGCACCCCATGCACCTGCGACCGACCGTCGCCCCGACCGCGACCGCGCGACCGCCCCGCCATCCACATCGGCCTTCGTCCCCCCGGCGGGTGGCGCCCAGAACGGGCTGAGCCAAGACTGGAGGAAGGCCCCGTGACCGCCGCCCATCCCGTCCCCAACTCCTACCATTGCCCTCGCTGCCGGGTCGGCTTCACGTCTACCGACTACCTGGCCCTCCACTTCCGTGCCCACCCGGAGTGTCGGGCCTACGCCTCAATTGCGCGCAGTCTGGCCAGCATCGGTTTCGCCCTCTGTCCTCGCTGCCATCTGGCCCTGGCCAGCAGCGCCCGCAGAGAATGGACCCACGACGGTTTTGTCCACGAGAGCTGCCTATCCGCCCCCGAGCGCCAGACCGCTGCGAAACGACTGGCCGCCAACGCGACTACCGAGGATGAACAAGCGGCCACCGGCAGCCAGCCCCAAGTCCCCAATCCCGAACCTGAAGCCTGAAACCCCCAACGGAGCTCCCTCCATGAAACGCACCTGCCCACCCCCCGCCAAGTGGCACGACATCCAGATTGGCGACCGCGTCCGGTTCCAGAGTGAAGCCATGCCCGTCGAGATCGAGGACACAATCATTGCCCGCACCTGCGGCATGCTGCTGACGGAAGGCGGGCAGGAGATCCTGCCCGCCCACTACGTCATCCGCCTCGATGCCTCCGGTCCGTCCTGCGATTCCGCGACCGAACTGGAAGCGCTCTGCCAGGATCTCCGGACCCTCGGGAGCGCCACAGCTTCCGACCTCATTCTCGACGCCCAGAGCTTAGCCGAACGGCTCACCGAACACGTGCAGGAACTGGTCGGCGACCTGAGGGAGGCCCGGCAGCGGCTGGTGCCACGCTGAGCGAGCAGTCCACCGCCACCCCAACGAATGCCATCAACCCCGGACCCAGTTCAGGATCACGCCATGCCCCTTCCCTCTTGCCCCACCTGCGCCACCCCGCCACATTTCGAGCGCCGCCCGCGCCGGGCGGGCCATGCCGAGCGCTTGGCGTGCCCCCGTTGCACTCACGCCACCCCCTGGCTCTTTGCCGGTCCCAACGGCGAACACCGCCCCGAACTGCTTCGCCGCTGGACGGGCGTGACTGGCCCGAGCCTGGACCATACACGCGCTGTCGTCGCGAGAGGCCGTGCACAATCCAGCGTCGCAGCAGACCACGCATGAACTGCTCAGCCTCAAGTCGCCTCCGGAACAACGCCAGCGCGAACCGTTCGCTCTGGGCAACCCCGGCGCAGCCTTCGACCGGTCGCCTACGCCCTGAGGCGGAACGTACGGTAGTCCGCCAGATTGCGCCTGAGCAAGGCGGGGGTGTCGAGGCCGTACGGGCAGTGGTCGCGGCAGTGACCACAGTCGATGCAGTCCTCCACTCGCGCCATGTTGGCGGCCCACTCCTCACCCAGAAGCCGCTCCGGGGGCATGCGCCGGAGGAGAAGACTCATTCGAGCGGCCATGGGGATGGGGATCTCGGCCGGACAAGGCAGGCAGTAGCCGCAGGCCCGGCAGAAGTCCTCCTGCAACGCGTCGCGATCCGCCGCGATCTCAGCCAGCATGGCCTCGTCACAGACAGGCGGCGCGGCATCAAGAACCAGGAACTCCTCCAGTTCCGACAGGCGCTGAATGCCCCAAATGGGCACTACGTTCTCGAACTGCCAGAGAAAAGCGAAGGCGGCCCGGGCATTGGTGATGAGCCCGCCCGAGAGAGCCTTCATGGCGATCAGCCCCATATCCGCCTTGCGGCAGGCCTCGATCAAGGCCAGATCTTCGGGGGAAGATATCATGCAAAGCGGGAACTGCAGCGTGTCGTACAATCCCGATGCAATCGCCTCCTCGGCCCGTTCCCGCCGGTGGTTGGTGATGCCAAGAAAACGGATCATTCCCTTGTCGCGGGCCTCGAGCATCCCAGCAAAGGAACTCTCGGGGTCGTTGGGGTCCGGCAACGTGCCCGGGTTGTGCAGCTGGAGAAGATCCACATGGTCCGTGCGCAGATTGCGCAGGCTGGTCTCCAGATCCGCCAGCACGCCCTTGCGGGTGGTGGCCCCGGACTTGGTGGCGATCACGATGTGGTCGCGCACGTCGGCAAGGGCGGCCCCGATTTTCTCCTCGCTGTCGCTGTAGGCGCGAGCCGTGTCGTAGAAGGTGATTCCGGCCTCGTAAGCCCGGCGCAGAATCCGACTTGCCTCGGCCATCTCCACCCGCTGAATGGGAAGTACACCAAAGGCGGTCCGGGTCACAATCAGGCCAGTACGGCCCAGAGTCGTCGTGTGCATGGCAGTCCTTTCGTGGCAGGCGAACGGGGAAGTGCCGCCGATCAGCCTCTCTCGGCGAGGATGGATACCTCGTCCCCCGCATGGATCGTGGCCGTCTCGGCAATCCCCGGCGAGAGGACCGGGACCACTTCCAGCGGGTAGTTTGCGTTGATCCGGGCCACGAACTGGCCACCATCGTCCAGACGCCACTCCACCTCGATATGCCCGTAGGGGGTGGGAATGCGGCATTTGACCCATGGAGTCACTTCCGGCAGGGGATTGAAGTAGGCTCGCGTGAAACCGGGACGGGCGGGACGGATGCCAGCGACTTCCGCGCAGAGAAACGCGTTCGGTGACACGCCATATCCGTGGCAGAGGCTGTAGCTGGGCACCTCGTTCGGGTTGCCATCGGGATCGAACAGCTCCCACCATGTGGTGGCGCCGCGCTGCAGCATGGCCCCCCAGTACCAACGCATGAGGCGGACTGCCCATTCCCGGTGACCCAGGGCAAAGGCGGATTCCAGAACGAAGAACTGGAAGAAGGGGTTGTTGGTCTCGGCGTGAGCCAGCAGTTCGTAGGGTTCGTCGTCGCAGAACAGCCGTTCGAGAATCGCCCCATAGTCCTCGGGACGGGCGATGCCACCGTAGATCGCCAACACGTTCGTCTGCCACGACATGTAGTCGGAAGGCGCGCCCTCAGTCCAACAGTCGGCGAAAAGGCCCTGCTCCGGCAGCCAGCTCAGCTCACGCATCACCCGGGCGACATGCGCCGCCTCGCGCCGAAGCGATTCGCCCTTGCGCTTGATGCCAACCTGCTCGAAGAGCCATGCCGCCGCGAGCAACGCACGGCAGTAGATGGCATTCAGCCCCGTGATGGCACCCTCGCGGTGAATCTCGCCGTGGTCCAGGAAGCAGTATCCGCCACCGCGCAACTGGAGGTCGGCAAGCAGGCGCTTCTCGGGGTCGGCCAGATGGCGGTACCTGGCCAGCAGACGCTCCAACACGGGCAGCATCCGCTCGAGCAGTTTCTTGTCGCCGCTGTACATGTAGTGACGCTGCAGCCACACCGCCCACATGAGGGAGTAGTCGGGCATCTCCATGAAGTAATCGCTGGGACAGGACGCGGGAATGGCCCCCGTCTCGAGCTGGCTCTGTGCGAACTCGGCCAAGGCCAGGCCGCCAAGCTCATAGGCGCCAAACACATGGTAGCCAGCCCAGGCCTCGATCATCGCATCCGTGGTGTACTGCGTGGTCTCCTTGGCGGGAGCATCAAGGAAGCGCCCCTGCGTGGTGGCCGTCAACGTCCGGCAACCCGTCTGCCAGATGTCGTTCAGCACCTCATCCCCGCACGAGAAGTCGCCGGCATTGTCAAAGCGGTACTTCCGACGGCGGACGCTCCAGCGGTGGACCTTGACCTTGCCAGCCGCTCGGCGCACGGCCGCCATCATGTAGCGCATGCCCCGGGGCGCAACCCCGCGCCACACGCTCCCAGCTGTGGAACCAAGGACCAGCGTGTCGGTGTTGCGCCTGCCCTCGGCCCAGGACAGAGCCTGCCCGGCCACCACCTGTTCGGCGCACACCACATCGACAATGTCGCCCTCCTCGCCGGTGATCTCCAACTCCGGGCAACCGTAGGAGACGGCCGCGAAATCGAAGACAACATACTCGCCCTCCGCCAGCGAGATGGGTGCCTGCGCTTCCTCCAGGCTGTAGTCGCCTGGCGAGAATTCGCAGGACATGAGATACACGCTTTCGTCCAGGGAGGGCCGGAAGAAGGGCACATACGGAGACTTCGGCGCATCCGCAAGATGGAGATTGGGGGATACCAGCTGAATCGGGGTCCGCAACGGACCGCAGAGCGACCAGCCGCGGAGGTTCTGCTGCTCGGGCTTGCGCAACGAAAGCAGATCCGCCGGGGAAACCCCCGGGAAGAGGATGGTGACCCCTGCGGAACCCGGTTCCACATGCTGGGCGAGAAGCACCCGGTTCCAGCCATGCCGGAACATGACCACCAGTTCGGGAGAGACCACCTCGCCCTGACCGAAACACCGGGGACGGCTGCAGGCAAAGTCCGCCTTGGGGTCCAGAGGCAGTATTCCCTGCTCCTTGACCCGTTCATCATTCACCATCAACACGTACGGATCATCGCTGAAGACGTAGCTCTCGATCTCCGTGTCCTCACCGCTGTGGATAAACGTCTCGGCGACATAGACACCCGCGCCACGCCCTTCGGGCAGCCCCCCCCAGGACACGTTGGTCAGGGCATGCTGCTGGCTGAACTCGCCCCGGAAGAGCACGGTCGATGCCTCGTCCGGATCCAGGAGCCACTCCGCGCGGTGGGACAGATGGAGCTTGCCCGGAGCATCGCCGAGAGCCTGGCGGAAGTCGGGCGCCCGCCAATCGACTGCATCGAACTCCGTCTCCGTCCAGCCAAAGGGGTAATGCCGGAGATCCACGCTCTCGCAGAAGCCCCTTGCCTCCGAGGCACGGGGACAGCCGCCCTGGTAGCACTCGCCTTCCCGACAGAGCCAGCTGGAATCAGTCCACACAGCCGGTTGGTCGTCCGTGTTGAGCTGCGCCCACAGAGCCCCGGGCCGACGCCGGGAGCCGGTGCGCGCCACCTGTGCGCTGTACCCCAGAAGCGTGATCACATTGACCCCGGTCTGGAGCAGGAACGACACGTCGAAAAACGCCACATCCGCGTCGTCGGACACGCAGGGCACCGGCCCGAATCCCAGGTACCGGCCATTCACATACACATGACAGATGGTGCCGGCGGACACCCACAGCTCGGCGGATGCAGGAGTCTGGTACAATGTGAACTCGCGACGGAAGAAGACGAAGCTCTCCAACCGCTCGCGGTCGTCGGCAAGCCAGATCCATTCGCCCCGGATATCGTTGGGCAACGCGTAGTTCAACATGCAGCCAGACCTCGTTGTGCTTGAGTTGCCCGCGCCCCAGACGATGGCGGAAGTGGGCAACTCCCTACTCTTAAGGTTGCACGGAACGCACTGGAATGCGACCCATGGCTGCCCGAAAAGGCGGCGCGTCACGGTGCAGCTCAGATCCGGCGGGAGACGTCAGCGTATAAAGTCAAACTCGCGGGCAAAGAGCGCGGCCATTCGCTCTGCGGCTTCGCCCTCGCCCTCGCCCTCACAGCTGATGCTGACCGTGTCGCCTGCCACCAGTGCCAGCCCCAGCAGGTCCAGCACCCGGCTCGCGTCGGCCAGCGCGCCGGCTTCGGTCTGCACCGTGACCCGGCACCCCAGCTGGCCAGCCGCCTTCGCGATCAGACACGAGGGACGGCAGTGAATACCGTACTCGTTGATGATTTGGGCAGTTCGAGTGACCATCGTGCTACAACACTCCTGGCATGCGTGCGTCCGCACCAGCGGCCCAGAAAGGGAGAACCAGCCGAACTGGATCCAGTTCCTCCTTCACCACGATAGTAAGATAGCACAGTTCCACACGGCAGACAGGGGCGAGGCACGGCAATCCGCATCTCCCTGCTGGACACGCGGCTTCCGCGCTGCATGTTCCCTCCGTACGATACCGAGGAGCCAGCCACACCGTGTGCTCACGCCGAATCACTGCCCTTTTTGCTCTGTGCACGACCGCCCTTGCCGCCGCCCCGCTCGTTGACACAGGGCCATCCTGGCGGTACGGCACCCGGGTCCTGGCCCTCGATTTCGCCAAGAGCAATGGAGCCTGGATTGGCCTGACCTGCGGCGGCCGCACAGTCGCGCGACCGCCGGACGCTCCTGTTCCTTGCCGTCTCAAGGCCGACCAGCGGTGGTTGCCGGACCGGGGCACGCCCGCCCACCTGACCAGCATCCGCCAACTCGCCGAGAACACCCTCGCCACCACGGTCGCCTTCGCCGGCTGGACGGTCACCACCGAATACGCCCTGTTCCCCGGCAGCCAGCGGATTCGGCGGCGGGCAACCATTGCCTGGAATGGCGCGGCGGCGACCAAGCTCAGAGGCCTTGCCCTCCCAGCGCCCGTCATCGCCGCCAGCACCGAGGGCCAGTGGTTCTTCCCGGGGGCTTGGCCGCCGACGCGCCGCCAGGCCGGGGACTTCCAGGAAGGCAGGCGGCGCAGCCACTACCGCTCCCCCATGCCGCTTGTCTATCAGTTCGGTGCCAAGCAGAGCCTGCTCTGCGCCCATGACCTGCTGCAACCCGACGCCGACAGCGGCGACGTCGCGGTCACGGAAACGGCGGACGGGCTCGCCATCTCCCAGGCCTTCCACACTCTCGCCCGCATGCAGCCCGGCAGCAGTCAGCGCGTCGGGGACGTCTGGTTCTGGCTCGTGGACGACGCGGCGGACAAGGCCTTGCTTCGCTACCACGAGCTGCTCGGGGATCTTGACTGCGTCGTCCCGAAGGACCGCCCCAGCTGGCTGGAATCGGCCATCCTCTACTCCTTCCATCCCGGCGGCACCATCGGCTCCGGCTTCCGCGATCTCGGCGGCTTCGTCCCCGCCACGGCCCTCCTCGACCGGATCGCCGATCTGGGCTGCAACTCGGTCTGGATCATGCCGATCGAGGACAAATCCGTCTACAACCCCCGGGACTACTACACCTTCCAGCCTGGCCTCGGCACGCCCGAGCAGTACCGCGCCCTGGTCGCCCGCGCCCACGAGCTGGACTTTCACGTGCTCCAGGACATCGTTCCCCACGGCGGCAGCAACACCTTTCCCCGTGCCAAAGCCCATCCGGAATGGCTGGTCCAGGAGGAGGACGGCTCGACCCTGGGCTATTGGTGCTTCGACTTCAACTGGCCCGAATGGCGCGCCTACATGGCCGATGTGGCCCGCCACTACGTCCGTGAATACGACATCGACGGCTACCGCGTGGATGCGTGCAACGGCAGCAAGATCCCCAACTGGAATCCGCTCATCCCCTACGCTCGCGCCAGCACGGCCAAGCTCCAGGGCGGCCTCAACATGCTGCGCGGCTTGCGCCGCGCGGTCAAGGAGACCAAGCCGGAACGCGGCGCGATCCTGGCGGAGAGCAACAGCGATGTCCAAGGCGCGGTCAGCGACGCCATCTACGACTTCGATTTCTGCTACAGCATCCTCCACGACCTCCGCAAGCGCCCCGCCGCCGCTGTGGTCCAGGATCTGCGCCAATGGCTCCACGAGCAGGGGGCCGCCGGACCCTCCGGGCTGCTCCGCCTGCGCCATATCGAGAGCCACGACAGCCTCCGTTCCCAGCTCTGGTACGGGCTGCAGCCACAGCGCGCCCTCATGGCTCTCTCCGCCTTCATCCCCGGCATCCCCCTTGTCTACCACGAAGCCGAGACGGGCTCCCAGCGCGAGTTTCAGACCATCTTTCGCCTCCGCAAGCAGTTCCCGGAGCTGAACGGGGGCAGTGCCGACTACCTGAGCGTGCCCGCACCGCCCGGGGTCTTTTCCTGCCTGCGTCGCAAGGGCACGAACCGCTGCCTGGTCCTGATCAATTTCAACGACACCCCCGCGACCTTCGCTAGCGGCGAGTCTGACCTCGAACTCCCCCCCTTTGCCTACCGCATCCTGCGCAACGGACGCGTCTACGGCAAGCGCGAGGCGGATCCGAAATACCACCCCCTCGCACCCTCCTTCAGCCCCCATGCCAAACCTGATCGAACGGTCACCTGCGGATCGCTTGTCCTCCACATTGACAGCACGACCGGGCTTCCCCGCGTGGCCCAGAAGGATGGTCGCCCGGTTACAGGTGCGTGGGATCTGTATCTCCCGGCTGGCAACCAGCCCAAGGGACCGGCTCGCATCAAGACGACAAACACGGGACTCACTGCCCTGCGCCAATACGGCGAGGCCAAGCTCAGGACCATCTATGATCTCAGTGGCGTGGGGACGAGTTGGGAAGGGCCTATCCCCGAGGGCGCCGCGCTTGCCATCCCCATGACGCAGGCCAAACGCTGGCGGGCCGAGGCTGGCGAAGGTCTCTTCGAAGACCACTACCGTGTCAGCCACCCAGCTGGCCATGGCTCCGTGGGGAGCATCTACTGGCATCCCCAAGGCACCAATGTGATCTGGGACTCCCTGCGGCATCCCTTCTCTGCGGTGAACACGGGCGGCATGACCGCGCAGACAGCCAGCGGTGACTTCCGCGCCTTCTTCCCCACC
>JABGQJ010000679.1 GCA_018648945.1 Victivallales bacterium | reverse complement strand
CGCGCGGTTGATTCCATCTACTACGACGAGACCTTTGTCTATGCGGGCCTCTGTTTTGCTCGCGACCACGCCAGTCACCCGTGGCAAGGGGGGAACTACCATGCCAAGGGCATCGAGCAGATCCACCGTCGCACCCACGCCCTGCGCCCGAAGGGCGTGTTGACCACCGGGGAGAACTTGGGCGAGTGCTACACCGATTCGTGTGCTGCCCTCATCAACGCCCATTCCGACATGCGTCCGGATTCGCTCCCGATCTTCCAGACCGTACACGCGGATCGCACGACCGAGGTTGGTGTGTTCACCAACCGTGCGGAGTTCCAGTCGCCAGATGTCTTCGCCTCGAAGCTGGCCTTCTCCCTGACTCGTGGTCGGGTCCTGGGCTGGTTCAACGGCGATCAGGGGGCGTTGGACTATCTGGTCGACGAGAAGATGGGAGTGCAGCTTGAGATGCTCAAGAAGCACTGCGCCGTCCGGCTGGCGGGTCTCGAGTTCCTCTATGCGGGGGAGATGCTGCGGGCACCCGACCTGTCCGCACTTCCCACTGCGAAACGCCGCTGGGAAATCTGGCCGACGTTCAAGCAGAAGGTGGACTACGAGTTGCCTGTGGTGCTGGGCGCGATGTTCCGTGCCCCCGACGGCAGCCTCGGTCTTGTTCTGAGCAACCACACGGCAACGGCACAGACCGTGCGTGTACCATGGAACCGCAGGGACTGGGGCTTGGCGGTAGGGGCAGGGGGCCAGCGCCGGGACTTTGCGGACGGCGAATGGGGGGAATCGGCGAGATTCACCGTTCCGGCCACCATGTCTCTCAATGTGGCGGCCTACTCGCCCCTCCTGGTGAAGATCTCGACCCCATGACCGGCACGAGGCACCGTGCGCATCCAGCATCGGGAAGTGTCCGGTGGACGTGGTTCGCTTGCTGCCTCATGTTCTGAATACCAAAGCAAAGGGAGCTCGTTCATCATGCAGATCGGTTTCTCTCAGCACGACATCACCCCCCATGCCAACGCGTTCGGCGCCTTCCGCCTGTCTGGGGTGAAGCGGCACTCGGGTGTCCACGACCCGCTCTTCGCCCATGCGCTGGCGCTTCGACAGGATCAGCAGACCTGCCTGCTGATTTCTCTCGACGTCGTCGCCATCCCGCAGGCGGAGGCGGACGAAGCCAAGGCGCGGATCGCGCGCGCCGCCGGCATTGAGCCAGCGGGCATTCTGATCGCGGCCACCCACACCCACAACGGCCCCGAGACGCTCAATGAAGAGGAGGATCCACGGATCCGCGTCTGGCCGGCCATCCACCAAGCCCTGGTCACAGCAGCCACCGAAGCCGTTGGCCGGCTGGTCGATGGCCATGTCCATTGGGCCACCCGCGACCTGCCGATTGCCACGAATCGCTATCAGCACCGCCTGGGTCAAGGCGAGAACACCATCGACCCACAGCTGGATGTGCTCGTCTTTGAGGGCGTGAACAGGGAGCATCTGGGAGTTTTGTACCACTATGCGGCCCACCCAACCTGTGCCATGGCCGCCGAGTACAGGATCAGCGGGGACTACTGTGCCCTGGCCGACCGGATCATCGAAGAGCGCTCGGGCGGCTTCTCCATGTTCCTCAACGGGGCCTGCGGGGACATCAATCTGGAGGTGGGCGAGCGGACGTTCGCGCGCGCCGAGGAGCGAGCCGAGGAAGTGGCAGAGGCGGTTTTGGCGGCCACAGCCGGACCGAAGACGGCGGCCGTGACGGAGCTGGCGTGGGCGAACCAGACGGTTTCCGTAGGGATCAAGCGCGCCCCGTCGGACCTGGCTTCGCCTCCGCAACTGGGACAATGGCAGGACGCCCTAGAACAGGCGCGCGCGAGCGAATGGCAGGACGTGATTGCCGATCCGGAGCGCCAGCGTGCCCTCTTCCGCCAGTACCAGTCCTATCGCACCACGCTGTGGAAACTCTTTCTCCGGGAACGTTTCGGCGAATGCCCGACCGAGGACGTGCCCCTGCAGTGCATCCGCATGGGTCCCCTCGTCTTGGTTGCCATCCCAGGCGAGCTGTTTATCGAGCACCAACTGCGCCTGCAGCAGCGGTTCCCCGACCAGCGAGTCCTGATCGTCGGCTATGCCAACGCCTACGCTGGCTACATCCCCACGGCCGAGGCGATGGCGCACGCGACCTACGAGACTCAGGCGACCCTGATGCACCGCGTAGACGGACAAGCCGGCGACCGGCTCATGGGCGCCGCCACCGAGATGATCCAGTCCGAACTCAGGGCGTAGCACACTTCCCTGAAGGGAGCACTCTGCAATGCCCTCTCCAATGCGGGATTGGGGCGGAAGGCGCGTTCTCAGCCCCAACCGTCGCTCACAGCCAATTTTCGAACCACGGGAATGATTTGGCCCCGCTCCACTGATGCCCGCCGCCAAAGATATCGCGGTCGATCTGGTCACCCACGCCCGCCGCCTCGTAGATCGCCTTGACGCGCGCGTACCCCGCCTTCGCGTTCTCGATGACGAAACACTGGTCTTCGGTTCCCATCTCGCAGATCAGCGGCCTGGGCGCAATCAGTCCTGCGACTTCCGGAATATCGCCGATTGTCAGCAGGCCCGGCATGTATTGCGAACCACAGAAGTTGCCTCTGCCCCGCATGGTGATCGCGTCGTTCTTCACCGTGCTCACGTACCCGCTGATGCATGCGACCTTGAGCCTTGAGTCGAGCGCTGCGAGGTATGTCGTCATCGTCCCGCCGAAGCTCAAGCCGCCGACGCCCAGTCGATCCGCATCGACCTCCGGTCGGCTCGCGAGGTAGTCCACCGTCCGCATCCCGTCCCAGATCTGCAGCGCGAGCAGGTGGTGCCCCAGATACCCCTGCGCCATGTAGTTGACGTTGCACGGATCGCGGTTTGGGCGCGCCCATTCGGCCGGGCTGCGCCGTTCGCCAAAGCCCCGCCAGTCCGGCGCGACGACCACGTAGCCTCGCTCCACGAACTGCACCGCGTAGTCGTAGCTCAGCGTCTCGATCAGGGCCTGCTCCTGCTCGTTGGCGGGCACGCCGCACACGTCGCTCTTGCCATTCCCATGCCCGTGCGCGGCGAGAATTCCGGGGCGTTTCTCCCCGTTCTCGATGTCCTTCGGCACCAGCACATACGCTGGTACGCTCATGTACTTCTCCGTGTCGTAAACCACTCGTTCGCGCGTGTAGCTCCCGCAATCGACGCTCTCGGTGACCTCGGGGTCGAGCGGCACCGGGTCGGGCCATGGGCCCAGCAAGGCCCTCAGCTTCTGCTCGAATGCCGCCCGCCATGCCGCCCAGTCTGTCGGGCTCGTCCCTCTGAAGGTCAGCTCGGACTCCTCGTTCGCAATCCACGCATTCACTGAGTCATACGGCGTGATGTATCGTTGCTTCGCCATTTCCGATCCCCTCGCTGGCCGTGCCGTGCCGTCCTGGTGTTCATCGTGCATTGCTGAGTCCCAGCCATTGCCTCACAGGTACAACCGACTGCCCAGCCGTAGGGCGAAGCGTAGCGCCGAAGGGTTGAGGGTGCAAGAACCCTGGCGGGGCCTGCTGGCGCAGAGGCCATGCGGCACCCCAGCCGGGGACATTTGCGCCTACTCTGCCACCGCTGCTGCTCTCACTGGTCGATCAGCTGCAGTCGTGGCCAAGCCTGGTAGTCGCGGTCGACCCTTCTTCCATCGACGGTCTCGATGACCCAGGTTCCCCGGCTGGCGTTGGTGTCGTAGGTGTACTCTGTCCCGGCAGGGGCGGCGAACCGAGTGCCCAGCTGTGCGGGCTCGGGGTTCAGTGCCTGTACGCTCGCCAGGATCGCCTCGGGGTCCTTCTTGGATCCTGGCACGACGGTAAAGAGCGAGACACCCGGGCCGCTGTAGGTGACCACCCAACCAGGATGTTTGGCGCCCAGCGCGAACACCTGCCAGTCTCCCGATTCAGCAGCAGGTTGCCAGCCGTCCGGGACCACCAACGAGCCATTCCCGACCGCGAAATTGCGGTGTACGCCGGTGTTGTGCCAGGTGGTCTGCTCGCCGACCCCCGTGATCCGCAGCAGCCCCGTGAGGTCCGTGACGCCGTCATCCCGCAACAGCACAGTGGGCTTGGCCACGATCCCCGAGCCCTTGCCCCAGGAAACGCCCCCGGCGGAAATCAGGTACCCGTCCCCCCGGAAGTGGATCTCGGGCGATGATTTCCTGCCG
>JABGQJ010000678.1 GCA_018648945.1 Victivallales bacterium | reverse complement strand
CCATCTCTTCGAGCAGGTCTCCGGCGTCGCCGACGCCCGACCGACGTTGGCCTAGCGGAGAACACTACCATGAAATACGAAGCAGTTATCGGGCTGGAAGTCCACACCGAACTCAACACGCAGACCAAGATCTTCTGCGGTTGCCGCAACCAGTTCGGGGCCGAGCCCAATACCAATGTCTGCCCCGTCTGCCTGGGCTACCCGGGGAGTCTGCCGGTGATGAACCGGGAGGCCATCCGCAAGACGATCATCGCCGGACTCATGTGCGGTTGCGAGATTGCTCCCTACAGCAAGTGGGACCGCAAGAACTACTACTACCCGGATATGCCCAAGAACTACCAGATCTCGCAGTTCGACCTGCCGATCTGCCTGGGCGGGGTCGTGCCGATTGCCGGCAAGGGCTTCTCCGGGGAGCTGCTGGACGAGCGCGATATCGGGATCACCCGCATCCATCTGGAAGAGGACGTGGCCAAGTCCACCCACCTCGGCAAGTTCTCCGGGGTGGACTTCAACCGCGCGGGCGTGCCGCTCATGGAGATCGTCAGCGAGCCGGATATGCATACGCCCGACGAGGCCTATGCCTATCTCGTGGCCCTGAAGCAGGCGATGGAGTATGCCGGAGTCAGCGACTGCGACATGGAGAAGGGGCAGATGCGCTGCGACGTGAATGTCTCGGTGCGCCCGGTCGGGCAGGTTGAGCTGGGCACCAAGATCGAGATCAAGAATCTCAATAGCTTTCGGTCCGCCCACCGCTCCCTGGAGTACGAGATCGAGCGCCAGATCGAGGAGCTGGAAGACGGCGGCAGGATGTTCCAGGAGACCCGGCGTTGGGATGATGCGGCAGGCATGACGACGGTGATGCGCACCAAGGAAAGCGCCCACGACTACCGCTATTTTCCCGATCCGGACTTGATGCCGGTGGAGGTCTCTGCCGAATGGCTGGAGGAACTCCGCGGCGGTCTGGCCGAGACACCCTATGCTCGGCGCGACCGGTTTGTGGCCGAATACGCGGTCACCCCCTACGACGCGCATGTGCTGACTCTGGAGCAGGTGACGGCCGACTACTTCGAGGTCGCTGCCCAAGGGCGCAAGTCGGCAAAAATGGTGGCCAACTGGATCCAGACCGAGCTGTTGGGCGCGATCTCCAAGGGGGGGCACACGCTTGCCGAGAGCCCGGTGCCGGCCGAAGCGTTGAGTGAGCTGGTGGGGTTGATCGAAGCCAACACCATCAGCGGCAAGATCGCCAAGGATGTCTTTGCCGAGATGCTTGAGAATGGCAGGTCCGCCAAGGCCATCGTCAAGGACAAGGGGTTGGAGCAGGTCACTGATACCGGCGCCATCGAAGGCATGGTGGACGCGGCCATCGCGGCCAACCCCAAGCCCGTGGCCGAATACCAGGAGGGGAACAAGAAGGCCGTTCAGTTCCTGGTTGGCCAAGTCATGAAGGCCAGTCGCGGCAAAGCCAACCCCCAGATGGTCGTCCAGCTCCTCAAACAACGCCTCGACGGGTAGGCAGGAAGGGAAGCCGGGGCCAGCCCCGAACCCCGCCGGGGAGACTCGTCTCCCCGGACCCCACGCGAAGGCCTGACGGAGCGGATTACCACTCCGCCAGGCGGCGGCCGTTGCTCGCGCACCGTACCCCCACTGGTCCGATCCGACCGATCCGACCGATTCGTCCGATGGAGCCCCCAGGCCGCCTCACCACCCGCTACCCATCAAGCCCCCATTCTGCATTCACACCCCGCACAGCGGGGCAAGCTTCGCACTCGTCCCGCCTCGGCGGGATTCTGCATTTCCCCCCCATCTACTCAGTACCGAAGCCGAAGGGGTTGGTGAACGTCGTGCCGCCGGGGCCGGTGATCTCGAGGCGGACGTAGTTGCCGATTCCCGGCGCCGAGGCGTAGTCGAGGCGGGGGCCGGTGTGGACGAGTCTCCCCAGCGAGATCCATTGGTACGCTTCGTTGGGCAAGGGCTTCTCTGCATCCATGGCCTGCACGGTGAGGGTTCCTGCCTTGGGGTCGTGGGAGATGGCCTGGATCTGGGGCGGCTTGCTGGTTGCCGTCCCAGCGGGGCCATGGATGCGCTCGGTCGAGAAGTAGTAGGCACCACGAAGCATGGCCTGCCGAATGCTCTCCTGATCAAGGGTGGCGCTGGGAACGACCAGCCAGTCGTGGGCAAGGTGCTTCATGGCGTGCATGTCGTCGCTGGCCAGACCCCAGACTGGACGGGTTGGCATGAGGGCACCGAGCAGCTTGTCCCATAGCTCCCGGTCCAGGGGGTACTCCTTCAGTGGACGCGTGCCGTTGACCACCTCGATGCCCACCAAGCGATCATGCTTCTGGTACAGTTCCACGTAGTGTTGGAGTGCTGCCTTGGTCACCCGCTGTGCTCCGGAACGAGGGCGGAAACTGCCGACTCTCTCGGAAACGCGGCGCGTGGCCCCAGATGTGTTGGGGATGCACCAGACCGGCGTGGTGGCGGTGGCGATGGCAGGGAAGGGGCCTTGCGGATGCCCGGCCGTATCGTCCACCACGGGCTCGATTCGGGTGTTTTCGCGCAACGGCACCCCTGACGAGGTCTCGAAGTCGTACTCCAGCAGAAGGTTCCTGCGGGCCAGTGCCTTGCCCTTGCCGGGGGTCTTGCCGGCGGCGAGCTGTGCCACTTCGGCGGCGCTCAAGGCGCTGCCCCAGAGCCGCACGAGGTCGAGGTCCCCATTGAGGATCGTGCCGTCGGTCCGGGAGTCGCGCCCGACGTAGTAATACTTGCCCCACAGGTCATAGTCCTCTGCCGTATCAGGGGCCGTGCCTGCCAGCTTGCCGTCCAGGTAGAGGGATACCGTTTTCTTCTCACGAATGCCTGCCAGGTGATGCCACTGTCCATCTCGGGTATTGATGCCCAACCTGTCGGCCGGGATATTGATATCGACGATTCGCTTCTTCCCGGTGGGTTGCACGTAGACGCGCACGCGGTTTTTCACATGCAGTTCCAGGTTCAGCGCGCCATGGTCAGAGCCGGTATAATTGCCGATGAGGATGTGTCGGCCGGCGTCGGTGGTGCGGACCCACGCCTCGACCGTGAAGTCCCCTCGTGTCACCTGCCGCAAAGGCGTGGCGAGAGGAATCAGCAGCCCCGGGGCGGGGCCAAACTGTTTGGGCCAGTGCATGGCGGGGTGGGCGATGACTGCCAGCCCCTCCTTGGAATGGGCGGTCAGCTCCTTGAGCACGGTGTCGAGATTGCTTCCCGACGATGCGAAGTCGCTGAACAGGCTCAGGGCGTGGTGATGGCGCGAGAGCTCATTGCCGGGCACGGCGACCATGCCCAGATCCTCCGGCTTGCGTTCCCACTTCTGCCAGGGGAAGGTGCAGCCATTGTGATCGGTGATGGCCAGGATGTGGTACCCGCGCTCATGGTATTCGTCAATGACCTGGTCGGGAGAAAACTCGCCATCGCTCTGCTTGCTGTGCGTGTGGAAGTTGCCCTTGTGCTGTTTGGCGGCTTGCCAATCGATGCCCGCGTAGGGATTCAGCACCAGGACGGGTTCGCCAGCCACGGCGGCGGCAATCGGCAGGAAGAAGGCAAAGGCGATGCCCAGATGCGCTTTCGAGCCGGTCCATTCGAGTTTCATGCCCGTTACTCCAGATGTTTCCATGCCTGCTGGTTCCGTCCGGGCGACTATAGCCCCGATTCCGCGTCCGGGCCTGTCCAGCGAGTGAAGCGTCCTGCTCAGACGAGGGATTGCTCAGCTGCCATTCCTGCTGTAGTTTCCCGGCGGAGGAACTCCCCCCAAGGCTGCCTCCTGCCAGAATACGCGTAGCCCAGGAACACAGGAGATGTGCTCATGCACACGTCACTCAGACTCGCCCTGGTCGTCGGTGCCTTTGTCGTACTTGCGGGGTCCAGCGCCCACGCGAGAATCCCCATTCCGGTCCATTCGGGGCCCGACATCGTGAAGGTTGGCCCCATTCCCCAGGAACTGGTCGCTGCCGCCGAGGATCCAACTGAGTTGGGTTCCTGGGAGTTGGGCTGGAAGTACTCCAGCTTCGGCGCGCTCTTCTCCGACGTCTGGACGTGGGACCGGGAACTCGTGTTCGTCAAGGAGAACACATACACCGACATTCCGGCCGAGATTCGGACCCCTCTGGAGAAGAAGTACCCGTTCTCCAAGTGTGGTCGCGGCATTTGGCGGAAAGTCG
>JABGQJ010000677.1 GCA_018648945.1 Victivallales bacterium | reverse complement strand
TGTTCGCGCGTACCTACAAGCTGGTCGAGTCGGTCACCGATGTCCCCATCCACGAGCGTTCGGCGCTGATGCGCAATACCTCCCGCTACAAGCTCTACGGCAACCCGCCCTATTTCAAGATGTCCCCCTTCGGTGATGGGCAGGAGAGCGCCGCCCGTGGTGGTGAGACAATGCTCATGCTCGCCGGGCTCTACCGCGACCCGTACGCCAAATGGTACGCCGAGGAGAAGCGCACCAAGCTCCAGGGCATGCGCGCGCTGCTCTTCGACACCGGCGAGGTGGTGGCGAAGCCGCCCTACGACCTGCCGCAGGGCCATGCCTTCCACGATGTCGGGCTCGCCGCCATGCACAGCGTGCTGCCCGATCCCGCCAGCAACGTGGCCGTGCTGCTGCGCAGTTGCCCCTTTGGTTCCATCAGCCACGCGTTCGCGGACCAGAACACCTTTGCGCTCGACGCCTATGGCGAGCCCCTGATCATCGCCTCCGGCTACTACCAACTCTACGGCAGCCCGCACCATCGGCAGTGGACGTGGGAGACCAAAGCGTCGAATTCCGTGCTTGTGAATGGCGAGGGCCAGTCAACCCGCGACTGGAATGCCAAGGGGCGCCTGGCGACGTTCCAGACGACGGTCGCCGGTGACTACGTGGTGGGCGATGCTGCAGCGGCCTACAAGGACCGGCTCACACAATTCGACCGGCGCGTCGTCTTCCTGCGCCCTGCGCACACCGGCGGCGAACCGATCGTGGTGATCCGCGACGAACTGGCGGCGGCCAAGCCAGCCACGTATCAGTTCCTGCTGCACGCCCTGAACAAGATGCGCATTGCCGCCGGGAAGCAGCGGGTCACCTTCTCGCGCCGCGATTCCCGTTGCCGCGTCGACTTCCTCGCCCCGCAGGGCCTCACCTTCGAGCAGACCGATCAGTTCCCCGTGGCCCCAGTCAACAAAGCGCCCAACCAGTGGCACCTGACCGCGTCCACCGTCGAGCCCGCATCGGCAACCGCATCGCTGATCGTGATCCAGACCTACCGGGCCGGCCAGTCTGGCGACTTGCTTACCCCGTCGGTCGAGACTGGCGAAGGTTGCGTTGGCGTGCGACTCACGGGTGGTGAGCGAGATGTAACCGTGCTGTTCCGCACCGACCCCGAGGCCGAGAGCGTGGGACTTGGCGGCCTCGTCACCAACGCCCAGGCTGGGAGCGTGTGCACCCAGAACGGCAAGGTGCGTTCTGCCGTGCAGTTCGGCGGCAAGCAGTTGGCCTTCGCGGGTCGGTCGCTGTTGTCCAACCGAGCGGTTTGGCGCAGGGCTGAGGATCGTCCGCCCATGCCGCAACCGCCGCCGTTGGCGGTGGAGGGAGGCGAGTCAGCTCCGTTCACTGTGGAGCGTCACGAACCTGTGTGCCGCGTGGTGGCGCGCGCGGTCGTTCCCGGCCCCACTCTCCACTGGGAAGTGCAGGCCGAAGTGAGCAATGCCGGGGAGGGGAAGCTCGCAGTGGTTCTGTCGGCGGGCGGTGTCTTCACGCGCCGCGTGCTCGAGCCGCGCGAGCAAGGCGTCGAGATCGCCCTTGGCCCCGCGATTCTGGGCGAGGAGTCTGGTCTGGAGATCATGGGCGACGAGGCCCTCGGCGGGCAGCTTGTGATTCGCCGTGCCTCTGTCCGGCGACTGTTGGGCGTGAATCTGTTGCCACATGCATCCTTCGAGCGGGTCGAATCGGGTCGGCCGGTGGGTTGGCGCGCAGGCACGATCACCAAGCAAGCCCAATGCACCATTGCCAGTGCACCCGCTGGCCGAACCGGCACGCATTGCCTGAAGGTGGCATGCACGAAAGCGACCGGCGGCGATTTCGGCACCACGCTCTCCTGGCCGGGGATTGCCGCCAGTGCCGTAGAGCGCCGGTTCCGCATGAGTTGCTGGGTCAAGACCGATGCCGCGTCCGTGGCCGGTCTTCAGTTGACAAGCCGCGATTGGCGCTGGCACCAAACCACCCCCCGCCTGCGCAGTGTAGGCAAATGGGCGGAATCGGCCATCGAGTTCGTCCTTCCCGCCGGACAGAACATCACCCACGCCCGCCTGCACATGAGCGCGGAGAAGGCCGGCGCGGAGCTGTTCGTCGACGATGTGACCCTTGTCGAGCTGCCCTAGGTAAGGGGTGGCGTCCGCTTGGCGGGATGGATCGGCATCGCCGACCATACCGTCAAGCCGCATCGAGGGGTCCGGGGAGATTCGTCTCCCCGGCGGGGTCTCGGGGCTGGCCCCGGTTCCCCTGCGCGGGCAATCAACAGCCCTTCCCATCCGTTGCTTACGTCAACAGCCCTCATCGACCAAGCACCACAGGAACGCATATGAAACAGATCGCGGCACTGCTCATCATCGCTGGCACCATGGCATCATTCTGTGCGGAGCCGGTCAATTCGGCCCTCTGGGGCAAGAAGGGCGAGGCCTTCACCGTGGTGGGGCGGCTGCCCGACTTCTCCTACGCGGGATACCGTTCGGGAGAGACGCCGATCCCCACCCCCAAGGTGACAGCCAGTGTCCGCGACCTCGGTGCCAAGGGCGATGGCAAGACCGACGACACGGCGGCATTCCGGAAAGCCCTGGCCTCCGGTCCGAACGCGGTCATCCACGTCCCCGCCGGACGCTACGTGATCACCGGCGTGTTGGAGCTCAAGCAATCGCGCACCGTCCTCCGTGGTGATGGCCCGGGGAAGACCATCCTCTTCTTTCCCAAGACGCTGAACGACATCAAGCCCAACTGGGGGCAAACAACCGGCGGCCGCCGCACCAGCAACTACTCCTGGTCCGGCGGTTTCATCTGCTTCATGGGCAGCTTCGGCTCGGCCCAGTTGGCCACCGTGACCGCACCGGCGAAACGGGGCAGTTCGGAACTCTCCCTGAGTGACGCCAGCAAGATCAAGGTCGGACAGAAGCTGGAAATCCGGCAGTCCGACACCAAGGAGAACACGCTGGCCAGAGCCCTCTACGACGGCGACCCGGGGGACATGCGCAAGCTCAGGGGCAAGACCAGGATCAGCATGGTCGCCAAGGTGACGGCGATGAAGGGCGAGTCGGTCACCATCGAGCCGCCGCTTCGGTTCGACATCCGCCAGGAATGGCAGCCGGTGGTCAAGACCTTTGAACCCACCGTCCAAGACTGCGGGCTTGAGGAGCTTACCCTCGAGTTCCCGGTCACCCCGTACAAGGGGCACTTCACCGAACTCGGTCGCAACGGCATCGCCATGTCCGGCGTGGCCAACTGCTGGGTCCGCAATGTCGAGATGCTCAATGCCGACAGCGGCGGCTTCATCGGCAGCAGATTCTGCACGCTGGAGGGCCTCGTCTTCCGGTCCGAGCGCAAGGCAGACTGGCAGAAATGCACCGGGCACCACGGTCTGACCTTGGGCGGCACCGACAACCTGCTCACTGGTTTCGACTACCGCATGCGCTTCATTCACGACATCACCGTCAGCAACGGCTCCTCGCAGAACGTCATCGCCGCTGGTCGCGGCGACGACCTTTGCTTCGACCACCACAAGCGCGCCCCCTACCAGAACCTGTTCACCGACATCGACCTCGGCGCCGGTACCCGGCCCTGGAAGTGCGGTGGCGGCGGCAGCCTCGGCAAGCACTGTGGTGCCCGCACGACGTTCTGGGGCATCCGCGCCAAACACTCCATCGCCCTGCCCCCCCGCCGCTTCGATCCCGGCTCCCTCAACCTCGTCGGCCTGCCCAGCAAAGCCGCCTCCCGCAAGCAACCCGGCAAGAGCTGGATCGAAGCCATTCCCCCCGCCGACCTATCCCCCATCGACCTCTACCAAGCCCAACTCAAACGCCGCGCCAAGACCGGCAAACGCTTCTGGGACTGAGCAGGGGACGAATGCAGAAGTCAGGAGTCAGAAGTCAGAAGTCAGGAGTCAGGAGTCAGAATGCAGAATGGGCTGGCGTAGGGCATGGGCCCTTCTCCCGGTCGTGCGGCTCCCAAGCAAGGGGAGGGGAAATGCAGAAGTCAGAATGCAGAGGGGGCTGGGATAGGACATAGGCCTTCCTCCCGATCATTCTCGGCCATCCCGTCTATGGCTCGGCCCGTGCCCTACATGTTCCTCCTCTGGCCCTGCGGCCTGCGCGTTTGGGCGTGCCTGGGAACGCCGGTCGCTTGAGCGGCATCCCCAAGGCGCGCCAGCGCCGCTCTTGGGAGCGGT
>JABGQJ010000676.1 GCA_018648945.1 Victivallales bacterium | reverse complement strand
CTGGGGCCACCCTACGGGCTCGAGGTCCCGGTGAGCCTGCTCGAATCCTGCCCACGCTTTGCGCAGCGCTTCGAGCTGGAGGACTGGAAGGTGGTGAACATCCGCGAAGCCCTGCCTCTGGCGCATGCGCCATACCTGGACGAGTGCCCCCCCTCGATTCGCCGGGGGTTGGTGGGCACGTTGGCTTCGACGCTCGAGCTGGGACGCTGCTTCGGGGCCATGTGCGCCAGCCTCGACCTTGGGTTGGACCGCGTCGTGGGCAGCGCCGGCATTTCCAGCCGAGCCGACATCCTGGACAAGGCGCTGTCACTGTCTGCCGACGGTCCCACGCTCTGCATGCAGGTACGCGCTCCCCGTCGGTATCCCCTTTCGCAGGAATGGGGGCTGGCTCGGGAGCTGGTCTCGACTACCGACTCGTCGCGAGTGGGGATCGCTGCCAACGTGGTCATCCGTGATATTTCCCCCCAGCCCGCCCCCGCCGAACTGATTGACCTCCTGGGGGATGGTCTACGGCTGGTGCGTTTCCTGCTGGACGCACCTGGACCGGCGAGCTTCGCGGCGGGAATCATCGCCAGTTGGGCCGCAGAGTTGGCGAGGTGCGACTCACCACCAGCGGTGGTTTTCAGCGCCCAGTTCCGAGACCCAGCCGCCCTGCCTGTCTACCACCGGGCAGCAGCGGAGACCGCCAGGGATCTGTTCGGGGCGTAGCGGGTGACGGCTAGTTTGGGGCCAAGGGGTGCAGCGTTTCCTGAACCCAACGGGCCAGGCCGCTCGGCAATATGGGCTTTATCATCAGCTCGCGGATGCCAGCGCTGATCGCCTGTTGGCGGGTGACGGCTTCGCCGTGCCCCGTGCAGAGCAGAATGGGCAGATCCGGATATATCTGCAGGGCCTCGCGTGCCAGCTCGATGCCGGACATGCCGGGCATGGTGAGATCCGTGATCAGCAAGTCGAACCCGGCGGAGTCCTGGTGCAGGATCTCCAGTGCCTTCTTGCCGTCGCTGGCAGTCGTCACCACGTAGCCGAGGTTGCCGAGGCCAATCTCGGCCAGTTGGCGGAGGGGCGCCTCGTCATCAACGAAGAGGATCCGTTCTTGCGTGGACTGCATGGGTGCCGGGGTCGGCTGAGGTGTGAATGGCGTTTCCGCCTCCTCGCTGGCTGGCAGCAGGACGCGGAAGCTCGTCCCGTCTCCCACACGGCTCTCGATGGTTATGGCTCCGTCGTGGGAGCTGACGATGCCCTGCACGATGGCGAGGCCCAGGCCCGTGCCCCGTTCTTTGGTCTTGGTGGTGAAGTAGGGCTCGAAGATGTGCTCCAAGGCCTCGGGGGGAATCCCCGGGCCGGTATCGTGGACGGCGAATTCCACATGGGGTCCAGGGCGGAGACCGGGCATCTGCCGGGCGTCGGCAGCAGTCAGGTCCCGCTGCCGGAGTTCAAGGCGTATCAGGCAGTCTCGCTCAGCCTGGCCGGGGGCTTGGGCCGTCTCCCACATGGCCTGGTAGGCGTTCGTGCAGAGGTTCATTGCCACCTGGTGCATCTGGCTGGGGTCGGCGAGGACGGGAGGGCAGTCGGGATCCACGTCCGTCTCGATCGCGATGCTTGAGGGCATGGAACTGCGAATGAGCTTGCCCACCTCCCCGACCACGCCCTGCAGGTGCAAGGGCAGCTTCTCCTGCTCGGTTTGGCGACTGAACGTCAGGATTTGGTTGACGATCTCCTTGGCGCGATTCCCTGCCCGTATGACCTCCTCGATATTGTCGCTGGCATCGGAGCCTGGCGGGCAGTCGTCGAGGGCGAGTTCGGCAAAGCCGAGGACGGCGTAGAGAATGTTGTTGAAGTCATGGGCAATGCCGCCGGCCAGGGTGCCGATGGCCTCCAGCCTCTGGCTCTGGCGGAGCCTGCTCTCCAGCACCTGTTGTTCCTCCTCGGCTCTGCGCTGGGCCGTCAGATTGATGAAGCTCTCGAGGAGACAGTCCCGGCCATTTAGTTCCGCCCTGGACACGGTGCGTAGAACAGGGACGAGTTGCCCGTCGCGAGTCGTCAGATCCACCTCGTCGGAAGCTGGCCCATCGTCTCCAATTGAGGGCGGGGAGACCGCTTGCCCGGCCAGCCCCAGCAGGGCCTCTCTGGACGTGCGCAGCAGGCTGGCTGCCGCAGGGTTGGCGTAGGTCACTCGCTGGGTTTCGGAATCCACCGCGATGACGCCCGCGCCCACGGCATCGAGGATCTCATGGAGGCGTTCCTCATTGCGGCGCAGGGCCTCCTCGTCGCGCTCTCGGGCGACCGAGACGCCGATGCTTGCTCCCAGCCCTTCGTAGAACTCGATGACATCGGGAGTGAACAGGTTTGGCCGTTCGTCGCTGAGCTGCAGCAGGCCGATCGTCTTGCCCTCGCTTCTGAGTGGGATCAGGACGAGGGATTCATAGATGGTGTTGCCGAGCTGTGCGGCTGGGAGTTGGGAGCCGGTCGCCACCAGTTCGGCGTCCAGCTTGGTCATGCAGTTTGCCCAGAAGCTGCCTGCTTGCGTGAAGAAGGGCAGGGCGGGGTCGAACCGCCCGCGGATCACATCGCCACAGAGGCATGCCATCCGGACCTGGCCCTGGTCGTCGAGGAGGGGTTGACCATCTTCGTCGCGTTGCACCAGGTGAGATCCTTGAGCGTTGAACCCCTCTGGGAAGCCGTCGACATGGTAGTAGGGGAAGTCGTCGCCGTCCCGCAAGCGAATGCCGACCGCCTGTAGGCCCGCCCGCCTCCGGATCGCGGCAGCGATCTTGCGCACGATCTCTCGCTGTGGCGCGGGGCTGTTCAGGGATTCCAGGACCTCTGTCTCGAGCTGGATCAGACGCTCAGTGCGCTTCCTCTTGGTGATGTCGAGCGCGGTGAAGGTCACGCCTTTGCTCCAGTCGTCGCGATCGAGAGGCGTGGAACTCAGGATGACGTCGATCATGGCGCCTTCCTTCGGCAGGAAGCGAGTTTCCACCGACCCGGTGCCGTGTTTGCGGATCTGGCCGTACTTATCGCGCCCGACGCGCTCGTACTCCTCGTTGCTGGCGTAGAGCATCCGTGCGCTCTGGCCTATGAACTCCTCGCGCTCCCTGCCGATCATCTGGCAGAACTGGTCGTTGACCGTGACAAACTGGCGGTCTCGGAGCAACCCGATGCCGACGGGCGCGGCGGCGAAAATGCTCTGTAGCTGCTGCTCGCGCGCCTCGATCTCCTCCTGGTACCGGTGTTGTTCCGTGCGGTCCTCGAAGACGGCGGCGACCTCCCCCAGACCCAACCGGCAGACGAATGCCTCGATCCAGAAGTTGACCTTTGCGCCCCTTCGGGTCACGACAGGAAGTCGCTCGGCGACGCCGCTTCGCCAGACGCGCGTGAGGGTCTCGAACAGACCCGTGTCGGCGAACTGTGGCAGAGACGTGCGAACTGGCTTCCCAACATGGGGTTGCTGGTCGTGGCCGTCGAAGTGGGCTGCCGCAGGATTGAGACTGCGGATGACGAAGTCCTCGCCATCATCGATCGGTGAGAGGAACGCCACGCCCGAGGCGAGGTTCTGGATGATCTCGCGGAAGCGCTCCTCGCTCTCGCGGAGGGCTTGGGTATCCTGGATGCGTTTGGTCACATCCCGGAAGACGCAGGCAAACTGGCCTTCGCGCGGGCAATAGGCAGTCACTTGGAAGTGCTTGCCCAGCTGACGGCTGAACTGCTCGAAGTGGATTGGTTTGCCCTCGATGGCCACCTTGCCGAATCGCTCGATCCACTCCATCTCCGTCTCTGGCAGAAGTTCCAGAAGAGTGTGTCCGATCGCCCGCGCTCGCGATATTCCGGTGATCCTCTCGAATGCGGGGTTGACCTCCAGGAACCGGTAGTCGCAAGGCCGCCCTGTGTCGTCAAGGATGATTTCGTGTAGAGCGAATCCGGCCAACATGGTGGTGAAAAGCCGGCGGAATTCTTCGCGGCTGTCTCGCAGTTTCTGCTCCGCCAAGACGCGGTCCGTGCTGTCCCAGTTCACGCCGGTCATGGCGAGCGGCGTGCCGTGCTGGTCCCGCTGGACGGATGCGTAGGCGTCGATGTAGCGGACCTTCCCGTCTGGATGGACAGTTCGGAAGGTGCTGTGGAAGATCCCCTGTCCCTCCAGGGATTCCCGCATCCCGGCTTCAGCCTTGGCGAGGTCGTCTGGGTGCACGGCTCGCCGCCAGTTC
>JABGQJ010000675.1 GCA_018648945.1 Victivallales bacterium | reverse complement strand
CACGCGCGAAGAACTGCGAGCACTGCTGGGCCACGTGCCGATCCCGGTCAACGAGGTCTACCTGGAGGACGATCCGCCGCGCATGTTCAAAATGATGCGCCAGACAGAGGTGCCATGCCTGGCCTTCAAGATCCTCGCCGCCGGACGCTTGTGCGATAAACCCGAGTGGACCGAAGCGGCTTTCAAGGCCACGTTCGAGCAGATCAAGGCCAACGATGCCGTGATCGTGGGCATGTATCCCGAATACGAGGACCAAGTGGCACTCAATGCCGAATACGTGCGCCGCTTCAGCCCGCTCTCCAAGTGACCGTCGGGACCAAACGTATGAGGGACAGATAGAGGGTATCCATGTGCCCGAAGTCGCCGCGCTACGCTTTCCGCCAGGGGCGGGCCTTCTATGGCACCAGACGAAATCGGGGAGAAATCGGGGACGGACTCTCTATGGCACCATATGGAGCCCGTCCCCAATTCGCTGCACCGGAAGAACCCGAGCAACTCATGCTCCAACTCCAGTATAGACGAGCGCCTCATGGCCCTCTGAGCTCAGACCGCGGCGGGCACAGGACCACTGCGCCCAATAGCCACCGATTCGGACTACTCAACCGGCCGTTTTGGGGATTGGCTTGCGTTCCTCGGCCCGTCTGACGGCTGTCATGCCCGAGTTCCTCCGCTACCTTCTTGCTGTGCCCCAAAGCGGATTCCTATGGGTTGCCGCGCGTTGGGTGTCGCGTATAGCCCACGGGATCGGGTTGCCGAGCGATTCCAGGAGATGACATGAGAACTGCGCTCCTTCTTTCACTGCCGCTTTCGCTCTGGCTGATCGCCGATGCGGCGGCGGGGACACCAACGATTCCCGCCGACGATCTGCCTCTGGAGTTCCGTCTGAGCTCCCACATCCCTGAGGAGGAGCGCTTCCAGTGGCGGCTGGCCGGGCGGAACGAGAGAGCCGCGGAACAACTGGCGGCCCAGCCCGAGATGAACGTGGTCACCGAGATCTGGCACACCCCGCTGCACAAGGCCCGACACGTCCTCAAGATCGTCTTCGCGCAGCCCTACAACGTCGAGGGGAACGGGATCAATCTGTACGTCAAGGCCGACAACGACCCGAAAACGGGGCGCAGAGCCGGCGGCACCATGGAGGGCGTGGACTACATGTTCAGCTTCTCCTACAGAGGGGCGGGGCCTCGGGCACGGAGTTGGACGCACTGGGACGGGGATGGCAAGAGCGCCTCGGCCGGCTTCGCGGCCCTGCTTCGGGAGGACACCCTGTACGTCAGTGTCGGCATGGCCTGTCAGCAGCTGGACGGGGCCAGTGTGTTCGAGTTCCGGAGCAGCTCCTATACCTGGATCGAGGCGGACGGCAAGTGGCAGGTGGGCAAGAGGCTTGGTTACGGCCCCGTCCGCTTTGCGGGCGCCCCCGAACCGACAACGACTCCGAAGCCCCCTCCCTTTACACCGCTGGTCAATCCGGAAATGGAGCTAGAAGGGGACAAAGCTCCTGGCTGGCAGTTGAAGGTGAGAGAATCGGCGAGCGAGGCCAGGATGGAGCGGGATATGGCGGCGAATGCGCTCCGGATTGGACGCTTGCACCCGACTGAGGCCCTGCGACAGCGGATCACGGTTGAGCCGGGTCACTACCTGTTGCGCGCGCTGGCGCGAACGGATGCGTTCCGGATGCACCTGGTGGCCGGCTCAATGAAGATGCCCGTTCCGGTGGGGGGTGAATTCCGCTGGGTAGAGCTGCCCTTCCTGGTGCAGCATGTCGAGGGAAAGGGCGGGAAGGCTCTGGATGTGGGCTTCGTCTACATGGGGCGCACCTCATCAGCACCCCCCGCGCAACTGCCCGTCACACTTTGGGTCAAGCGAGTCGAACTGCGACGGCTCGGAGACACCGTGCTGCAGAAGGACTGGATGGGGAACCTGCCCGCTCACCCCCGGCATCATCTGGATCTGATCGAGGCCAGCCCGTCCCGAAGCCGCCCCGGCAAGGTCGTCTTTCGGGACAGCTTCGTAGGCACCGAACTCTGGCTCATGACTCAGGGCGGACAGGATGACCATTCCTACGTCGGCACCCCGGATTTCAACCGCGACGGCAGCTTCCTGCACATCGGCTACCGGCGGGCGCCGCGGGGTGTGTTGCGCACGGACGGCAGCGCCCGATACCTGAACAACAAGTGGCACCACTTGGTCTGGCTGTTCCCCTGGATGGAGCGGCGCCTGCCCACGGGCGCGAATCCGACCGAGTGGGTCGTCGACAGCCGGACTGATGGAGCGGTCACGCTCGTGAATGCGGTCAGCCGTGAAAGCTGCCGGATCGAGCTCCCCGTCCGTCCCGGTTGGCGGATCGTCCACTATCCCGGCAGCAGCAGCTACGGCGGGCGGGGGCCGCGCATCCCCGCCGTCGATCACGAGACCATGGTCTGGCTGTCCGAGGACAACAAGTCCGTGGCCACATCCACGGTGGAGGGGGGCAAGTTCCGGTCCCACCCGATTCCCAGCATCTCCACAGACCCGGGAAAGGACGTGGTCCACGACTGCATCGCCACCGCTCTCTACAAGCCCGGCGACAACTGGCGGGATGCGGTGGACGGTCAGGACCGACGCTACTTCTTCTTCGACCTGAATCAGGGCAACCTGCTGACCCACGAGACCAACCCCTACCAGGTTGTTGCCGTGCCGCTCACCGGCAAGGCGCGAGGACCGCTGCGGGTGGTGCCGCATCCGGTCGGGCCAGTTACCGGGATCGTGACGTCCGTCCTGGGCGGCCGGAAGAAGGTGCGCTCTGGCATGTGGTGGGACTTCGCGGCGGGCTTCCCCTGGTCCGGGGACGACGCGCGGTTCCTGCTGGAAGACGGCACCCTGGTCCACATGAGCAGTTTGGGAGGACACGGCAGCTTTGCTTTCGCCGGCCCAACCACAGTGGCCCTCAATGGACTCGAGAACGAAGAGAACCGCTTTGTGGGCACGTATACCAAAATCGACCGGGTTACCTGGCCGCACGAATACCGCCGGGACCGGGACTTCGCGGTGGCGGGCGGCCTGGACGAGCCCGTTCTCCCCCTGCTCATGATCGATCTGGAACACAGGACCATGTGGACCGCCGCCCTGACGAACTACTACGACTACCGGAGCCGCTACACCAATCACCTGGACAAGGGCAGCTATCGCAAGCCCATGTTCCGTCCCGCACCCACCTTCAGCCCGGACTTCACCAAGATCTCCTACTTCTCATCCATGGTTACTGGCGACGTACCCGAGCGCCCCTTGGGCGACGTGTATGTCGCGGTGGTGCGCTATCCCGAGCCTCCCCGAAACGTGCGCCTTGGCTGGCGGCGCACGTTGAGCTGGGAGCTGCCCCGCCGCCATGCGGAGATCCGCGGCTACCGGCTTTACCGGTCCGACGAAAGCGGTCGCGGCTACCAACGGGCGAGCAATGAGCTGCTTACCGGCACCACGTATCGTCTCCCCGCAGACGTGTCGGGTTTCTACGTGCTTACCAGCGTCGAGTATTCCGGTCTGGAGGGACACGTCTTCTCCAACGAAGTACAGATGGGGGATGCGCCGCTGTTCCGTCACTTCCATGAACCCGAGCTTGGGAAGATCCGGCCCCCCATGGTGCCCTGCTTCGATCCGGCGGATGCAAGCGGCGCCTACGCCGTGACGCTGGGCGACCCGGAGTATGTATACAGCGAGGCCCTGGCCAAGGGGCTGCGCGGCAGTGTCAGACTGACGGTGCGCGTGCCGAAGCACCGAGGCCTTCAACTCTGGGCCCGGGTGCGGGGACTGAGCGAGTTGGAGCGAGCCACCTACACGCATGGCTGGTCCTCCGATAGCAAGGACGTGCCCACTGGCAGCATCGCGCTTCGCTGTGGGGAGCGCGTTCTCGGCCACTTCCCAGTCCAGAGCTCCCGGTGGCACTGGGTGCCCCTGAGCGCCGAGGCAGTGACGCTGCCGAAACAAAAAACAGTCCTCGAACTGGAGACATCCGACCGGGGGCTGGCCGTGGATGTGCTCTGCATCACCAACGACGCTGGCTTCCGACCCACCGGTCACGGCGCGGCCCCGGCCTCGCCCCCCAGCGCTCCGAGCGGGCTCGAACCCGCCGTCCTCACCATCGAGGATGCCGATATCTATGAGTTGCCCGGGGCGTCGGTGAAGCTCACGTGGATACCCGCCACGGCGCCGCAAGGCATAGCACGCTACC
>JABGQJ010000674.1 GCA_018648945.1 Victivallales bacterium | reverse complement strand
AGCTCTACCCAAAGGGCTTCCGAGTCGCGGCGGATGGCGTCAAGCTCGACCTCTGCCCGGACTTCGCGAAGGGATACTACGACAGCTTCCCCTTCGATGTCAACAGCACCAAATACTACTTCTACCTGCGCAATGGGCAGTACAGGTTCCGCCGCGGCATGCGCAAGACGCACGAGATCCTATTGGGGACGGTGGCGGACGCGCGGGCCGCCCAGGCCGCTGCCAATGCCTTCCAAAGGCCTTTGCTGGCAACGGCTCCGGCAGCCTGGTACTGCGGCTCCGGCGCGTTCTACTCCGTTGCGTCGCGCAACGAGGAAATGTTCGGAGGCTACGAAAGAAACGTGGACCGGAACATGGCGGCCTATCGCCGGAACCGCGAGAAGCGCGGCGATTACGGGATGCTCAATTTCGGCGACTGGTTTGGCGAACGCGGGGTCCATTGGGGGAACGGCGAGTATGACAACGCCGCCGCCTTCCTCCTGGAATACATCCGGTCCGGTAACGAGGAGGCGTACCATCTCGCCACCGAGACGGAGAAACACAATCGCGATGTCGATCGTGAGAACTGGGTCCCGGGAAACGGGCCCGTCGGCAAGGTCTACATCCACCAGCTCGGGCACAACGGCGGCTACTACGGCGGCAAGTCCCCGAAGGGCGCCGATGCCTGGGACCGGGGCGGCGGCAGCGCCACCCATTCCTGGGCCGAAGGGCATCTGTGGTACTACTTCCTCTCCGGCGAGGAAGATGCCCGCGACGCGGGCCTGGGAACGGCGGATTACCATATCGCGACCGGCCATGCGAACTACTACCACTTGGCCGGCGAACTGCGCAATCCAGCCTGGCGCCTGATCATGGATGCCGCCGCCTACTCCGCCACCTATGATCCCGCCTATCTCAATGCCGCGAAGCTGATCATGCGCACCGTCTACACCTACCAGGACAAGGTCCCGCGGCCTTTGCCGGACTACCAGGTCGAGCCGGGGCGTACGCAGCAGGTCGGTGGCTGGAGCCGCATGATGGTCCCCGGGCACTGCCACTGCGAGCCCAGGCACCGCGGCAATGCCAATTTCATGATCGCGCTGCTCCTGTCCGGCATCAAATACTACCACGAGATGACCGGTGAACCAGAGGCGAAGGAAGCGCTGATCGCAGGCGCTTACTACCTCCTGGATGAGTGTTACTCGGAGAAGGTGGCGGGATTCCGCTATACCTCATGTCCGAAAATGAGTCACCGCCGAGGCACGATTCCCTACCTGGCGGAAGGGATTGCCCGGGCCTACCTGTGGACCGGCGACAAGCGCTTCGCCCACCCGTTGGCCAAGGCGCTGCCGTACGGCGAGCGTGGATCAGCCTATGGCAGTGGCTCCTACTACCGCGGCGGCCCGAGAGTGTTGGCCGACATGCAGGCCTTGGGCCTGACCTGGGCCAAGCCCCCCACGGTGGCCAACGGCGCCAGCAACGGCCCGTTCAAGAAACCAACCTGGATGACGAAGGCCGTGACGGTGGTGCAGGCGGAGGACTTCAAGGCCCAGGGAGAGGGGGAATGTCAGATGTTCGGTGACCGCGAGGGTGCCTGGGGACGAATCGTGACCTACTGGCACGCGGACGTGGGACACTGGCTGGAGTGGGAAGTGGAAATCCCGGCGGACGGGATGTACACGGTGCGCTTCCATTACGCAACCGACAGCCAGGAAACCGCTCGCAAGTTCTTGGTTGATGGAGACCTCCCGTGCCCTGAGGCAAAAGCCATATCGATCCCCCCATCTGGAGGCTTCGGGATGGCCCCCATGGATTGGGTCTATGTGTCCCTGCGGAACAAGGGAAACAAAGACGTGCCCATCCGCCTGAGCAAAGGCAAACACACCATCCGGATGGTGAACCTGAAGGACGGCATGGCCTTTGATTTCATGGCCTTCATCCCGGTGAAAGCTGACTGAAGGTGCGCGTGCGGGAGGTCCTCGCCTGCCCCATGGCTATGAACCGCGCGGCGAGGCACCGCCTGAACAAGAAGCATCCTGCAAGACGGAAGCAACACGACATGCGAAACCACGCGCTATTGCCCGTTGCGATCCTCGCCATGGTGTGGACGGGTGGCTCTGTTTCTCAGGCAGCGGAACCGGCTGGCCCGCCCTCGGCACGGCTCAACCTGGCGCCCTTGGCGAAACTGACCTGCAACCCCGCCCCGCATGGCGACACCCTACGCTGCGCAGTCGATGGCAATCCCGCCTTTGCCTTTGTGTTCGCCGTGCATTCGGAGGGAGAGGGGAGCCTCACGCTGACCTGGGACCGACCGCGCCGAATCGACCAGGTGCGGATCCTCCAAGGACACAACGTGTATTACTCCACCGCCTACCGGGTCATGGCTGACCGCGATGGCGACGGCGCGTTCGAGACCACCCTCTGCGTGGCCAATCCCGCGGGTGCTCCGAAGAAGTGGGCCACCCACGAGGTCGATGCGGTCGTCCTCAAAGCGCTTCGTTTCGAGTCCATCGCTGGCATCAGCGAAGGGAAGCGCGCCCACCCAGCAATGTACGAGATCGAGGCCTACGGCCCGGTAGAGCCATCCGCACTGCGGGAACTGCTGCGCATGGGGATACGCCCCAATGCCCTGCCGGTTTTGAAGCCCATGCACATCGACACCCCACTGGTGGCTGACGGGAAGGCCGTCTGCACCGTTCTCGTGCCCGCTGGCGACGCCTACCGCAAGCTCGGAGACCAGGTTGCCAGGGCGATCCAGACCACCCTCGGTGCCACCCCGCGAGTCACCTCGGACGTGACGCAGGCCGAACCGGCCCAAGGAACGGTCATCGCCGTCGGTCAGATGCTGAACAACAAGATCATCGAGCGGCTGTACTGGAACCGCTACGTCTACCTCGACTCGCTCTGCCCCGGAGGCGACGGCTATGTGGTCCAGACCGTTCACAATCCGTACCCGTGGACGGCGGGACACAATGTGGTTGTGCTTGGGGGGTCGACTCTGGCCGGAGTCCAGCACGCGGCTGCGGAGTTCACAGCTCTCGTCGAAACAGCGCGCCCGACCGGCAGTCTGGGATACATCCACCGAGTCCAGTTGCCCCCTCCCGCAGCACGGGAGAAGGGCTACACGCTGGAGGGACGCAACTACACTCGGATCAAGATGCCCGAACGGGACCTGACGGAGGAGGAAGCGCGAAAGCTGGTGTCAGCGGCACCGAGGACGGATCTGCTGGCCTTCCGAGAACTCGGACAGAAGTACCTCATCACCGGCGAGTTGGCGTACCTTCAGGCAGCCCGACGGGTCTTGCTGGCCATGGCAGCCCTCTACGAACGCGACCCGGACAGGCACCCGACCTGGCCCGAGGAGACGAATGCCCGGTTCATCTTCGCGACCTGGGATGCGGTGGAGGAGGCACCCGTTTTCTCGGATGCCGAACGGATTCGCGTGACCAACCTGCTCTTGCCCTTCCTCTACTCCCTCGTGCGCAAGACGTCAGGCTATGGGAACCTCGAAAGAAACGACACGATCATCTGGAACCACACCACCTTCCCACTCCTGGGACTCTACTGGGGAGGTCGCTACTTCCGGCGCTACTACGACAGCGTCTTCATGGACACCTTCCTGAAGAAGGCGGAGGGCGCCTTCCGCGGCCAGGAGACATGCTGGAAGCCCCAGTGTGATGCGGATAGCTACCTTACTCTCACCATCGGGCACATGATCGAGTACGCGTTGGCCGAGGATCGGATGGCCTTCTTCGAATCCGGCAACATTCGCCTGTATGCAGACTACCTGATCGGCATCTGCGACAATCGAGGCTGGGCGGCAGGCTTCGGGGACTCGGGGATGGTCCGCAGCACCGCCATTCCGGACGCCGGGCTCCCCTATGCCTTCTGGTACACGAAGGATCCGCGCTATCTCGGCTACCTGAACTCGATCCGCAGTGGCGACTGGGTCAACCCCTACCACCAAGACGTCGCGCCCGAGGCCCCGGAAGATAGCGTGGGTCTCCGGGTGTATCCGCTCCATCGGCAGGTCTACGAATACACGATCAAACGCCCCTACTACGGTGAGCCATCGGGGCCGCCGAACATCCCCTTCGAACAGGCGTTCGACAAGATCGCCTTCCGCCAAGACCTCCAGACAACTGGGCAGTATCTCCTCCTGGACGGGTACTCGCGTGGCAAGCACCTGCACTACGATGGCAACGCGATCCTGAAACTCTCCGACCAGG
>JABGQJ010000673.1 GCA_018648945.1 Victivallales bacterium | reverse complement strand
CCGCAAGTCATACGAACGCAAGTCACCCCACTCATTGGAGAGCTTGCCTGACCTGATATCCTCGTACGGCGGAGTCCCTTTGTACTTGCGCTTGACGAACTCCCTGAACCGAGCGTTCTGGCGTGGCGTATCGGCCAGGGGCAGCGAGGGCTCGTTGCGGTGATCGACGAGGAACAGGGGCAATCCTCCGTAGCGCTCGGCTAGGAAGCGCGCCCGTTCCTTCTCCTTCGCCAGATCATCGGACTGCGGAGGGAAGCTCCCTGTGCCCTCGTGGTACATCACGACCCCGTATTTGTGGGCCAGATAGACCATCATGTCCCTGAATCGTCGCTCCTCCTTGTCGCCCCGGATCTTCCACATCATAAAGGAGCGGGAGAGGCGGACGCCGTAGTCCCGCATATCCCTGAAATCGCGGGCGATGGTGAGGGGCGAGGAGGTGCGGTATGACTGACTAATCCAGAATTGCTGTGTCCCCGTGAGGAACATGGGCCGGTCGCCGATCCTGAGGAAGTTGTCGCGAAGGGTAAGTCGAGGCGCTGCCCTCAGCACGTCTTCCTTCCAGATCACGAAACCGTCCGTATCTTCCCGGTCGATCTCCTCGCCGCCATCGAGCAGCACGGCTTCGATCTGGTATAGGTCGCCCTCGAAGCGGCCAGGGCTCCAGCCGCATTGGATCGTCTCGGAGGATTTGGGGGGAATGGTGACCTCTTTCTGCTCCGTGAAGCCGACCTTACCCGTCTCCAGGTCCCGGATCGAGAGCCTCACAGTACAGGTACGGTCCTTGGTGCCGAAGTTGGACACACGGGTGGCTGCCGTCACGGCCTCCCCCGTCCGATAGCAGGCTAGGTCGCTGGCTGTCTCGTGCAGGAACACGGGGTTGCGGAAGCGCTTCACGAGTCGGACAAACCCCCGGCACAGGGCGGGGTTCCTGGCTGAGAAGAGGTCGAGGGTGTCCACCCCGAAAAAGGCCCAGGCAGATCCCTTGTAGAGCCCCTGGTAGTTGAGCATCAGTCCACCAGCCGGCCCCCTGTCTCGCCCGAAACGGTCGTTGGATTGAAGCAGGGGGATGTATCGGCACTTCTCCTGCGTGGTGCAGTACCAGTTTGCCCCAGTCATGCCCACGGCGGCCATGCCACCGAGCTTTCCCTCGATGGCGGCGTCTTCTGAGAACACGGTCTGGCCCTTGGCCGCACGTGCTCGGACCGCGTGCTCCAGAGGATAGCCGGCATCGAAGACGCTGATCTGGTCCGGCTCCACCTCCAGGAAGTCATTGTGCTTGCCATCACGCGTGTTGAGGACGGGTGGCACGGCATAGACGCGGAGGTCGTCGAACCAGGCCGTTCCGTGCCCATGGAGGAGGAGCGACAGGCTCGCACGGCTCGCGCCCTCCGGAACGGCGATGCGCCCGCGAAGGTGCGTCCACGACGTGGTGCCTTTGCCGAAGTTCGAATCACGCCAGGTGATGCGAGCGCCCTTCTTGTCGTGCACGTTGAGGGCAATGTAGGCGCCCGCGCCATCCCGAACCGCGTCGGCCTTCACGTATCCCTCGAACGCCACCTCGGTGCCCGGCGTGAGCGGAGGAAGTTGGGCCGCGAGGGTATACCAGGTCACAGGCGCGTCTTCGGCTACCGTCAGCCGCGCACATCCTCCCTTGGTCCTGCCCTGTTCAGGGTCGAAGACCATCTCCACCCCGGGCGCATCCTGATGCGTTTCCCAGCCAGTCAACCCCTCGTCAAGGGACGCATTCTCGAGCAACTGCCCGTTGTATCCCTCACCGTAGAGGTGGTCGAAGGCATACCCGCCCATGGACACGAATCCGCCTCCCCGGCGCAGGAACCGCTGGAACGGCTTCCTTGCCGCGGCAGGGAAGGCCGGGCCGTACGGGAGCACCACCAAGTCCAGACGCTCGGGATCGAGGACGGACACCGACGCGAGATCCTGGGCGGACAACATCACCACAGGCACGCCTGCATCGCGAAGCAGACCGGCCAGATAGTCCGGATCAGAGGGGCTGCCCTTGCGGGGCACATTCGGATCGCTGAGAATTCCTACGGCACGTTTACCATTCTTCACGATAGACTTCCCCTTTTTCCAGGGCACGATATCGACCCGTTGCACCTTGATCCCAAGCCATCTCTTGTCCGGGCTCTCGCCCAGTTTCGCAGGCGAGAACAGCGGACACCGGAGGGCCACCTCGGCCACTCCCTTCGCCAGAGCCCATGAAGGCACGGATATCTCCATCATGGCTGATGACTCCCGGGCAGACAGGGATCTCACCTTCCGACCGTTCACCAGGATCTGGATCTCGTAGGGCGGGGTGAAGCGCTCCGCCGGGACAACCTGGGGGAAGATCAGGACGTCGTAGCCGAAGCCTGGTTCCACAGGGATCCGGATCGTGGCGTCATGCTTGTCCTTCCCCGTCCAGGCGCCGCCCGTGTCCGGGCCATGCCACCCCTTGACCAGGTACTGATCAAAGCCGGGCGCCTCCCCCTTCAGGCGAATACTGACCTCCTCCTTGAGGCCCGCTGGGGCTCGACTCTTCTCCGCAGCAACGCAACCGACCACCGCCAGCGCGGCAACTACGCACCTGATCATTGTGCTGAGGAAGGGATGGTGCATTCGAGCGAGCTCCTTTCGGGCTGTGTTCTGTCCGTCAACGGTTATCCTCACACTCCCCGGTGTCAGGCCATTCTCGATTTCATGACGTGGTTGCGCGTACAAGTTCATCGACCATTGCGTAGTGAGAAGACCGGGACGTGCCCCGCTTGATGAGTTGTAACCGGATGGTCCGCGTCATCGGCGGGTCGGTCAGGCGTCTGGCGCGGCGTTCGCACAGCAGCTCCGCAGCGGCTTTGCCTAAGTCTTCCCAGGGATGGCGAAGAGACGTGAACCCATATCGGGCCGCCGCTTCGGTATCGTCGAAGCTCACGATGGCGGGCCACTGGTCGGGAGACCGACCGCTCTCCTGGAGTCGCCGGACCAGCCCCATGGCGGCCGCATCGTCCGCGGCGACCACGGCGGTGAATGGACAGGGGTGCGCGAACACGGAGCCCGCGTCATAGCCTTGCTCAACCTGTCGGTCCCAGAACCCGGATTGGAAACTCGATGGCATGAGGATCGCGTCATTGTCACAGACGGCGCCCGCCCGCCGCAGCGCGTCCCGCCAACCGTGGGCGCGCTGCCGCGACCACTCGTACCCCTCGGCTACTCGATGCAGCGCGAGGAACGCGATGCGTGTATGGCCAGCCTCAAGCAGGTGCTGTGCCGCTTGACGGCCACCATCGACTTGGTCGAAGGTCACGCGGTCGGCGTCGGGCAACTCAATCCCCGCTTCCTCGCCGTACTGCACAATCGGCACCCCCCGAAACGAATCAGGAAGGGGAAGCGCCGATCCTGCCGGCAGGCCATGCTCCGCGTTCAGCAGCAGGCCGCGCAGGTCGTTCATGTCATGGGTGTCCGCCAGTGCCTGCGCCCGGTCGCAGGCAATCCCGAGCGTGGCGAGTCCGTCCCGCGACGCCTCTGCCTCGAATCCCCGCTGCATCCTGGCCGCGAAATCCCCCAGCGTATCATTGTTCAGCACCAGGTACATGCCCGCCGAATCGTGACGGATACCGGGCGACCCGACGAACGCGCCAACCCCGGTGATTGCGTAGACCAGATGCTCTTCCTGCAGCCTGACCAGAACATTGTGGGCGGTGCTGCGCGATACCCCGTAGGACTGGGCCAGGGCGTGCTCGGAAGGCAACGGGTCCCCGGCCTTCAGGACCCCCTGCTGTATCTGCCGCGCAAGCTCGGCCTGCATGCGTTGGGCAGATTGGCGGGCTACCGCGACGCGATTCGGCTTGAGCGGGGCTTCATCCGGGCGAGTGGGCATATCTGCTCACGTGCCTCCATAGTGTGAACTTGCTCCGGTACGTTGCTTCTACTTGTCATACTTGTCAAGTCTGACCAGATGGCATGTGTAAGGTGTAGATCTTGCGGGATCTGCAAAGCACTGCTCGGCTGCAGGTTGCCGAGGGCGGTCAATGGGACCGGGAGCGAGGGGGGCAGCATGGTCAGAACTCACTGGAGTGCGCGAACAAGACGCCCGGCTTCGGGGAGGAACTGGGCGACTGGTTGCGCGTCCGCGTTCGGGATCAATGCACACCCCAGCCGTGGAGGGGCGGCGGGCTCCGCCGCGGAGCCCCTTGGGCGACGGGACGCCACGC
>JABGQJ010000672.1 GCA_018648945.1 Victivallales bacterium | reverse complement strand
GCACGCTCAACGTCACCCCCGACGAAGCCTGGGTGATCACTGGCGAATGGCTCCAACAGCGCATTCCCGGCTACACCAAGGACATGCCGTTCTTCGCCGACGCCGACCGCGGGGCCTCCGCCTACAACCGCATCCAATACATCGGCGACCTCCTCCTCGCCCGTATCCGCAGCTAGCGTGTCGTCCGCTTGATGGGATTGGACTATGCTCACCACGAAGGCACGAAGAACACGAAGTGAAGACCGCAGAGACAGATACAGTCCCGCGCAACGCCCGGAGGCTCCGGGTGCTGCGCGCCGCATTCCCTTCCTGCTCTTTTTCGTACTACTATCGTGCCACTTCTTGTTTCCCCGGCAAGAAACTCCGAGGTGGCGGAACGCAACATGCTGCGCAGAAAGCTAATGCGGACGGTCTTTCATTCGATGTTCGACGTTGGGCGTTCGATGTTCGATGTTCGTCCCCTTTGGTTGCGGCCAGCGGCCGCTCTATGCCCTTCGTGGCTTCGTGGTGATCTTCTTTCCCACCAGGAAGTCGAGCATTCTCGCACACGGGTAGAACAAATGACTCTGGGCACGAAACACCAATCTGGACCATCCATGCGAAACCCACTAGTTCGTCCCTGTCGTCTTTTGGCCGCCTGGATCGTCATCTGCCTGCCGCTTGGCGCGGGACTGCTGATCGAGATGGGAGGGGAAGACGGGGCCAAGGCCGACCTGGTGCGAACCGGTGACTTTGCTGGCGGCGAGGCCCCCCAGGGCGAGCCCGCGCCGCCGGTCTGGCCCTTCGACAAGGTCGGCGGGATCGATCGCGAAACCGCTCTTCTGCTCCATCTGGACAACCCCGCCGCGCTGGCGGATGCCGCGGACCCGAAACGCTCCATCAAGGCTACGGGGGTGACGGCGACAGACGGCCACTTCGGCGGCGGTCTGAGCTTCACGGGCAAGGCGAAGGTGACCATCGGCGGCTCTCCTCTGGGGCTCTCCCTGCAAACGCCGTTCCGGATCGAGACTTGGGTCCGCCCGCGCCGGGGTGGGGTGGCGCTCTCTCTGGACCGGCGCTTCTATGTGCTCGTGCTCCGCAGCAAGGATGGCAAATGGGTCGCCCACCTCAAACACCGCAAGTCCGACAAGGGTGGGGATTTCGGCAGCGTGTATTCCTCGCCTCTCCCCCTGGCCGACAAGGCGTGGCATCATCTGGCAATCGTCTACGATGGCAAGGGCGGCGTCGAGTTCCTCTGCGACGGCAAGCCCGCTGGAAAGTCGCCCATGCCGCACCAGACCGAGTCAACCGGGTTCGGCGATGGCTGCCTGGGTGCGCACGATGGTTGGCTGGGCTGGTATGATGGCGACCTGGACGAGGTCCGCGTGCAAGTGCGGCGCTTGCCGCGTGGCCGCGCCCGGCTCCAGGTACGCCTTCAGGACGAAAAGGGGCAACCGTTGCCCGCGCGCTGTTCGCTGGTGGGTGGCGACGGCAAACCCATCGACCCCGTCGGCAAAGGCATGAGCAAACGCGGCGAGTTCTCTGCGGAAGGCCTGTTCTCCACAGCCGTGCCCGCCGGAACCTGTCGGTTGCGGGCCCAACGCGATTGGCGCTGGAACGTCTTCGCGAAGCCCTTTGCGGTGGCTTCGGGCGGCGACTACACGCTGACCGTGACGCTCGCCCGCTGGTACGACACTCAGGGCTGGCTCGGCGGCAACACCCACTTCCACTCCTACCACGGCCCGAAGCACCGGATCAAGGTTGCGACGCTCGATGAGAAGGGGCAGCGGGACTACGAGGCATCCGGGCTCATGTGCCGGGCCTCGGGTCTGGATTGGGCGCTCTCGAACGATCCCGATCAGGATCTTCCCCGGGCCGTTGCGGCCAGTCGGCCCAAGTTCCTGATGTCCCTCGCCAACGAACGCCGCTGCGACTACTGGTGCGGGCACATGAACGCACCGGGTACCAAAGGCCTGCGCGCCAACAACAAGACCCCCTTCGCCGCACTTAGCGTGATCGCCGAGGGCCATGCGCAGGGCGGGGCGCTGATCTATACCCATCCCATGAATCTGCCGCGTGTTCATCACATGACGTCGGTGGCGGCGCTGTCCCATGCGTCCCTGTCGGCGGACCTCGGCGCAGATCTGTTCGACATTGGCTGCGGCAACCGCGACTTGGCTTTCGCCGAGTTGCTCGCCTTCTGGGGCAGCGGCTGGCGCTTAGGCGTGGCCAGCGCCAACGATTTGGGGCTCGAAGGCGGAGGGGACGTGGGCTCCACGCAGACCTATGTGCGTCCGGCGGCATTTGAGTGGCCCGCCGTGCAGAACGAGCTCAGGTCTCGTCGGACGATTGGCGTGGTTGGCGATGCCTTCGCCATGATCGAGATCGACGGGCAAGGCCCCGGCGGCAAAGTCGCGCCCGGTCGGCACACAGTGAAGGTCCGCGCGGCGGCGCGCCAGGGGCTGAAAGCGGCCCGGCTTCTAGTCAATGGTGTCCCGCAGGAGCTGCCGGAGGCCAAGGGCAAGCGCGAGTTCGAAGCCAGTCAGGAACTGGAGTTGGCCAACGGCGACTGGGTGACGGTAGAGGCGCGTGGCACCGGGTATGCCGCAACAGCCCTGGCGACGCCGGTCTGGTGTGGAGAACCCGTTCGTGGTGATCGGCATACTGCCATCCTGGTGGTGAGCAACTTCGACCGCGCCGGACGGCAGGCGAAGAGCTTCTGGGCGCACCTGATCGCCACGGTCAACGACTCGCGCCAGATCGTCTCCGCCACGTTGTTGCGGGATGGCAAGGAGATGCGCACAGCCAAGGCCAAGGGCGGGAATCGCCTGCCAGAGAATGGCCTGTTGCCGCTGGTCGGCGGGGCTCCGAAGAAGGACAAATCGCACCAGCCATCCTGGGTCTTCTGGCCCTCGGCGGCGAAGGCGCAGCACATCCGCATGTCCTGGCCCGTGCCCGAGCCGGGGACCTACTCGTTCCGGGTGACCCTTGTCGATGGTACCACCTTCGAGACCGGCGGCGTGAAGCTGACTGATACGGAGACCTCCTACTGTCACAGCACCATGCAGTTCCGCTCGCCACAGTCATCCCTCTGGACGCAGTCCTCCGCCAAAGGCACGCTGAACACAGACTACAATCACCTCTACTTCACCGTCGATCCCTACATCGACGCGGTTACCACGGTGAACGGGCACCCCCGCCACTACTCCCGCAGCCCCAACCCTCAGCATCGCGCCATCTTCACGCCCCCCGCTTGGGTCCCCCCACCAACGAAGTAGGCAGGAAGCGGGGCCAGCCTCGAACCCCGCGCCGGGGAGACTTGTCTCCCCGGACCCCTCGATGCAGCCTTGCGGTGTGGCGTACCACTCCGCAAGGCGACTGCCGTTGCTCCCGCACCATACGCCCACCGGTCCGATCCGACCGACCCGACCGATTCGTCCGATGGAGCGCCCCCTACTTCCCACACCGCTCCCAACCAGTCAGAACCCCATTTTCCCCTTCTCCCTCCAATCCCCAATCGCCAATCCCCAATCTGAAATCACAGATGCCCCTCTACCACGGCAGGAAGACAATCCCCTTCGCCGTGGCCTGGAAGCGGGTGGCGCGAATGCTGGATCCCGCCCCCTCCTCATAGTAGATACAGAGGACCTTGCCATCCGGCAGCTCCACCATGCTTGGGTAGGCCCCGCCAACGCGGTCGATGGGCACGTTCTTGCTCCAGGTCTCGCCGAAATCCAGGCTGTAGTGGAGGCTAGTGCCGGGAATGCGGTGGGCGCTGAGCAGGATGTTCTTCGAGGTGAGCAGCAGATCGGCGGCATGGCCGGGGAAGGAGAGCTTCACGGGGGGCGTCCAGGTGAGTCCGCCATCGGTGGATGTGGTTTGGCACATGCAGGGGCGGAGATGGCAGACCAGCTTGCCGTCGGGCATGCGCGTCAGGGCGGGCTCGCAGTGGCCGGGACCATGCGAGCGGTCGTCCTTGATGGTCACCCCATCGCCCCAGGTCTTGCCGTTGTCGGTCGAGCGCATCATGGCGGATGCGTAGTTCTTGACGCCCGTGGTCCGGCCGTAGATCGGCAGTAGCAGCGTACCGTCCGGCAGACGCAGGATCCGGGCCGAGGTGTAGATCTGGTCCAGGCCAGGCGGGGGATCGACCGCCACGGGATTGGGTTCCCAGGTCTTGCCATTGTCGTTGGAACGGGCCACGAAGGTGCGCAGAATGGGCCGGCCCTGGA
>JABGQJ010000671.1 GCA_018648945.1 Victivallales bacterium | reverse complement strand
CTTGGTAGTATTGCCGGTCCAATATGGTCGGATTCCAGAGCTCGCTGCGCAGGCGCTCGACGGTGTGCATCTCGGCCAGGAAGCTCCCGCCGGGCCCGGCCTCGTCGATCAGATCGAGGGCAAGAGCCTCGTCCGAGACATCCACGGGGGCCAGCACGCGTTCGAAGTAGGAAATCGCCTCGTTCTGGAGCACGAGCATATCCAGCGAGGTGGCCTGATCGACCCCACAGATGCCGAGGTGGCCGAAGATGTCCGCCCCGGCTGCGGCTCCGAAGCCGAGGGTTGCCGCGATCTCCAGGCCCGCTTGGGCATCGGGGAGCTTGGCATCGGTCAGGCCCACATTGATGTAGACAGGCAACCCGTAGCGTTTGCCAAGCTGGGTCATGCCGACGCCGAACAGGACCTGTTCGGGGCCGGCGAAGATCAACTGCGTGGTGCGCATGTCGAAGGCGTGGCAGATTCCGCCGTAGCAGACTGGCAGGCCAGGCCGAATCAACTGCGTGATGCAGAGCCCCGCCAGGATCTCGGCGTTCTCCAACGCCATGGTACCCGCCACGCTCATCGGAGCCGAGACGCCCATCTGGGCCATGGGGCCGATAGGTACGGGGAGATTGAGCCGGGCCGTCTCGAAAAGCAGATCCACCCCGTCGAAGGGGAATTGCAGAGGGCTGATGGGTTCGAGAAATGGGTAGCAGAGGGGGAAGCGAGCCGCCGTCTCGGCATCGCCGCGCACGGCGATCATCACTTCGTTCAGATAGGCTGCCGAGGCCCGGTCGTGATACCAGAAGTGAATGGGCTTGGTCGTCCCCTTCAGCAGGACGACCATGACCTCGACGCAGCGTGACGCAGCAGGCAGTTCATGGGGATCGGCCATGGCCCCGACCAGGTTGATCCAGTCCAGCGCATCCCCCATGCGGGCCGCTCGCCCCACATCCGCCAGGCAGGCAGGCCGCCGGGCCTGGCCGATCTCATCCACCCAGTAGGCTTCCCCGGCAATGCTGTTGTAGTTTCGTTTACCGAAGCCGAACGCAGCTGTCTTGCCCAGATCCCGCCCATAGAGGGTGAACTGCTTGCCTGCCGAAGCGATCGACTGCATCACCAACTCGGGAGGAATGCGCACCCGCTGCGCCGCGTGATCCACCTGGGCCCCGGCATCGGCGAAGCGGGACAGGATCTCGGCATGGGGGACGACGACCCCGGTGCGCTCCAGGATCGACAGCGATGCGCAATGGATGCGTTCCAGTGCGTCCTCGCTCAGCAACTTGGCCTGCATCATGATGGGGTTCCTTGGCAGAGCGGGTCCCCGGCAGATTTTCGCCCCGCTCAGGACTCGCTGTGGCCATCCTTGACGTCCACTTCCGACTTGCCCGAGACCGCGTGCATGATCTCGCTGCCGACCGGTGGACAACCCGGCACGAAAATGCCTCGACCGCGGTGTTTGGCCATGCAGTTGCCGATGCAGAGCGTGCCCTCGGCGACCTCGCAGTGCCCCTTACCGATGGCAATGCTGACCGGATGGTCGGCGGGGAAATAGTCGAACAGGCGATCCCCATACCGTTTCAGGAAGAGCAGCAAGGTCGACTGACAGGCGCTGCACGAATTCTTGTCCAGGATGGTCAGATTGGGGAACTCGATGGCCAGCTCGCTGGGTGGCGGCGCAAATGGCACGGTCCAGTCACGCCAGGTGTCGGGCGACACCCGAATCCGCGACAGGTCGATGACGCCATAGCCTCTGGCCGCGCCGAGACGAAGGTGCGGGACCGTCTCGGCCGGGAGGCCCATCAGTTGACAGGATACCGCGTCTGCGGCGAACGGATCGGCCGCGACCACCACAGCCCCAAGCGCCTTCGCCTTGCCGGCGCTTGGCCCGAGCCCTTCCATGCCAACGGTCCCGTCGACAATCGACAGGTGCGGGCGCAACACGCCCGACAGATCAGCAATGGCGACGTTCAGCGGACGCTCCTCGCTGTCCTCGATGGGGGGAAGCATGTGCAGATCCACCTTGCTGCGCCGCCAGAGGCACCCCTTCATGTTCTTGACTGCCAGGGTCACGCCCGTGTGCATGTGCATCTTCATGACCGGGATGGAGACGATGATGTCGTGCTCCAACACCTCCGGGCAAACCTTGAGACTGTCGATCACCACCCCTTCCGGCACCGCTACCTTCACGTACCGCCGGGCATCCATGTCGATCAGCGGGCAGTTCCGCTCGCGGGCCAGCGGCGTGATCCCAAGCGCATCGAACGCCTCCATGGTGTTCACCCCGGCGATGGGGCTCTCGCCCACCGCCACCTGGGCTCCCGCTTCCTGGAACGCATCGATGGCCGCGACGATGACCTGGGGATCGGTTGTGATTCCCCCGCCCTGCGGAGCGATTCTCCCCGCGTTCGGCTTCAGCAGGACCCGTTTCCCGCGAGCCGCGGACAGATCGAGATTTGCCAACGCCGCACGGGTGTTGTCATAGGCACTCGCGCCACCCGCGACATAGACGGCGGGGTTCCCGGGCGACTGGCAGAACGGGCTCTTGGTTGGCGTCATGGGCTGTGGTGTCTGTGGTGGATGAACGTGCAGCCTGTAATGTCCGGGCTCATCTTCGGACTGCAACCCAGCGTACCCAACCATTTCTTGCGTTTGCCCGTCCTGACCGGGACCGGCGCCAAACTGAGGAGCCGCCTGGACGCCGGCGCTTCCGGCCGCATGCTGCCCAGGCGTCGGCAGGTACGTCGCCCGTTCCATGCCCGTACGTTGAAAACCCGACATGTGCCCCTACTTTCAGCCCACCAGCCGTCCCCGCTCCAAGGCAACTGGTGATAGGGAACGCGAAAAGGGCCTTGAGACCGTGAGCGAACTGAGCACGCACAACCCCATCTGGGACCAGACACGGGCACGCCGAACCGGCACATTTGTGTACGAGGATGACGAGGTCCTCATCGCCACCGATTTCGAGTGTGGGAACGGCCACCGGATACGCAAGCTCGGCTCACTGGAGTACACGATCGAGGCCGAACCAGAGCCAGGGAAGCACCAGTATGGTGGCTGGGGTTACACCTTCTGCTTCGGTGTGCGGAACAAGCAGGAGACCGGACGGCAAATCCGCATCCGGGTCGCCACCCCACCGCCCGAAGGCAAGACGGCCTACGACATCTTCGCCCGGCAGACAGGGCACGTCGTCCTGCGGCACACCGGCGCATTCTCACACCTCGACCCGGCCAACATCGAGCCGCTGCCCGAGGGGAATGCCGTCCGCCTGACGCTGGATCTGCCAGCCTGCGGCAGCCACGACCCCGTGCTTTTCATCAGCAACTTCCACTGGCACCCCATCTCCGAGCTTGACAGTTGGCTTGCGCCGTTGCAGGACAACCCATTGGTCGAGGTCTCGGCGCATGCATCAAGCGTCGCCGGCCGACCGCTGTGGCGCCTTGACATCGGCCCGGCCGACGCGCCGCAGATCGTCATGGCGCAGACCCCGCAGCCATCCGAAATGCTCGGGACATGGGCCTGCCGCGCGGTTGCCGATTTCCTCATCTCGGACGACCCCGGAGCGAAGCGGATCCGTTCGCGCCACCATGTAACGCTGCTGCCCGCCACCAACCCCGACGGGACCGTCCTCGGGTTGGGCGTCAGCCATCCCTCCGGACGCTTTCCCTACTTCGAGGGATTGCTCACCGTGGACCACCCGGAATCGGCACTCCCGGAGATGGCGGCAGTCTGGCGGTTGCTGGAGCGGGAGCGACCTTGGCTCTTCGTAGAGTGGCACGGCAACAACTGGAGCAGGCGCCCGGGACACATGCTCCTGCGCTACCGCCCATCGCTTCTCGACGAGGGAGACACGCGGACACGCTGGGAGACGTTCGAGGGAATGGTCGAACAACTCCCCAACACCCACCACGGCAGTTGGACGAGCAAGAACGAGGGGATCTACCAGGAGTCCATCGGCTTCATGGCGGTCACCCACCTTGGCGGCGCCGCGATCATGATCAAACAACACGACAAGTTCGCCCTTGCGGAGTGTGAACGGCATGCCGTATCATGCTTCCGGGCAGCGATTGCCGCGCACGAGAGCGTGCCGACCGGAGCAGGCTCTGCGTGACCCCGGCAGTCGCCTGCGTGCAGCGAGGAGCTGTGGATCAATCAGGCGAAGCAGGCTATATATGGGCTGTCACCGACGTGGTAGTGGATGATCCAGCAACCAAAGGACCACATAGCTTGAACCT
>JABGQJ010000670.1 GCA_018648945.1 Victivallales bacterium | reverse complement strand
GTTCTCCAACCCCCGGTACCAGGAGAACTCATCAGCCACCTTGGCCGCGAAGTAGTAGGGTTGTTTCACCGGCGTCAGAAAGGGCGAGAAGATCTCCTGCGCCTGCTCCCGATTGCGGGCGATCTGCTCATGATCGACCGTCAGGGTCGGGTCGCCAAGCTTGTCGATATCCGACTTCTCGACAATGATGGGGATAAACTCCGCCGCGCCGTCGTCGTGTCCATCCACGTAGCGCTTCTCCACGTGCAGCCCACCGTAGGGGTCGAGATTGAATGCCAGGGGGTAGTGGATGACCGGCTCGGCCACGTTGTCGCAGTCTAGGTTCTCCGCCGTCCAGATCGTGCGCCGCAGATCGCGCTCGTAGCGCTGTCCGAGCCGAGACGTGCATTGGAGACCGGAGTCGGGCAGGACTTCGTCCCATGCCAACGGCCACAGATGGACAAGCACCTGTGGGCGGACACTGCCATCGAGACCGTTCAGCCGGGTCCAATCGTCGATCGTCCGGCTATTGCTGTCCGTGGCGGCCAGTTCGGCCACGCGTTGCGCCAAATCGCGGAGGACGGTGGTTTCCTGCCGGTCAATCATGCTGTGCCTAGGCGCCCCATCCAGCCGCCATCGACCGTGACGATGGTCCCGCTGACGTAGTTGGAGCCAGAGGAAGCGAGGAAGATCTCCGTGCCGCCCAGTTCCTCGTAGGACGCGGGCAAAGCCGCCTGCGACGCCTCCAAGGCCCGAATGGCATCCGCTTCGGTTCCCACCGAGATCCTGGCGATGACCTCCTCGGTCGCCGGATTCCCGACCGCGATCGTGGCGGCCCCCGCCGAATCCACCCATTGCCCATTGATGTGGAGTTGGCGTGTATCCATCCTATCGGTCCTTTGCGAACGGGGAGGCTATTGGATGTTCCGTTCCAGAGCGGCGGCCGCCGCCACTGGATCGCGGTCACGGACTGCCTGCAGGATCATGGCGTGCTCGCGGTAGCTTTCCATCAGATCCCCATGGCGGCCGTAGTGCAGCCACATACGCATCACGATGGGGAGCCAGAGCTCCACTGCATCCGGGCCCGAGGACTCCACCAGCAGGCGGCGGAAGGCCATGTCGTGCTGCACGACCCCCGCCAGATCCCCCTTGCGGCACGCCGCGCCAAGTCCGTCCGGATGTGATCGGGAATCTGTTCGCGCATCGTCCGAAACAGGGCATTGGCGGCCATCGTGTGTCCTTCTTGACTGGGCCGAGAAACGTGGAACGACCCCATAGCACCAGAAGATATCACACTGATTGTCGATTGTCACCAATCGTCAACAGGGCACTCCTGCCCCCTCCGCAGTCGGCGCGGGGGAGCAGATGATGGCGGCCCCAGAGCTCCGCCGCCTCTTGGCGATGGGCCAGCGGGCAGCCTGCGGGTGACTTTTGGCGGCTTGGCTCAGGGAACGATCACCTTGGCACTTGTCGGGACGCCCGGCAGCGGCTCGTATGGCATGGCACCCTTCACGACGTCGGTGACCGTGACCGTGAGCTCCGTCCCGGACTTTGCCTTCTTGAGCGAGGCCGATGCGAGAATGGCTTGGCCATCTGCGTTGGTCAATCCCGAGGCGGTCCCGTTCAGGGCGCCGCCCCATGCCACAGACACCTCCGCGCCCGGCACCGCCGCGCCGACCGCGTCGACGATGCTGACGGTCGCTTCGGCACTGGTGAAGATTGCGCGGCGGATCAGCACCATGTCAACCCCGGAGACATGGATTGTGGACACGCTGTTGACGGTTGCCTCGGCGTGGACGGCATTGTCGGTGGCGACTTCGTCGGTCACGTCCGCAGTGGCAGTCAACGTGTAGATGCCCTCGGTGTCCGGCGCTGTCCAATCAAGGGTGACGGTCTGTGCCTGGCCCGCCTGCAGCGTGACGTCCAGGGACTCAGCGGGACTGCCACTGTCATCGCCCAAGGTCAGAAGGAACGTCTCTTGCGCAAGGCCCTGGTTCGCGACAGTCACGTCGATTCCCTGCACTTGCCCGACGGTGGCGCTCTCGGGAGCAACCATGCCGACCACCTTGATGTTGGTGGTGTAGCGAGTCACCAGCACCGATGCGGTGGCTGAGTCGTTGCTCGCATTGCTGTCGCCCTCGGCGACCGATATGGCCTGCAAAGCACGCGCCTCGGGAGCCGTCACGGCGGCAGGGGTCCAGGTGAAGTCCACGGACCTGCTCTCCCCAGCCGCCAGTGAGCCAACATCAGCGATGGCGGGCGACACGAGCCCTCCCACTGGGTCAGCGAGGGCCACGGTCACGCTGCTCGTGCCCGCGTTTCCCGTATTGGTTACATCGACCGTAACCTTGGTCGCACTCCCGCCGAGCACGGCCGCAGGAAGAGAGACGATGGCTACTGCCACGTCCGGCTCTGCCACGGGCACCCCGGTCAGGGCCGCATAGGCATCCAACAGACCGTGCCCGTAGATTGGATCCCAGCCAGGATCGCCGAGATCCTTGGCATTGCTCTCCAGCGCCGCCCGGACATTGTTGGGCCCGGTCACACCACTGGAGATCACCAGCGCCGCAACGCCGGCGACATGGGGCGCAGCCATGGACGTCCCCTGGTAGAAGTAGAGGCCGAAAGCCCCTGGGGAGGCGCCGAAGGTCTGCTGGAGAATGCCATCCCCGTAGCCATCGCCATTCAGATCCTGCAGCACGTTACCGCCAGGGGCGGCGATATCGACTTCCGGACCCACATTCGAGTAGGGCGCGATGGTGGTGTCATACCCTGTGCCGCCGACCGCGATGCAGTAGCCATCGTAGGCAGCCGGGCAGCCTACCGGGCCGCCATCGTCGTTTCCTGTCGAGCAGACGATCGTTACGCCCTTCACCACGCAGGCGTACCGCAGGGCCTCTTCCATCAACGGGTCGCCGACCGGCCCGGTCAGGCTCATGTTTATGACATCCGCACCCTCGTCGGCAGCGAAGTAGATCCCCTCGATAATCGTGGCGTAGGAGCCGCTGCCATCGGCACCCAGCACCTTCACCGGCATGATGGACACGTCCGGCGCAATGCCTGCGACACCGTGAGCGTAGTCGGTGTCTCCTGTCCAGCTCGTGGACTGGGCGATGGTGCCGGTCACATGCGTCCCGTGCCCCTCATCGTCGTTCGGATGCGCGTCGTCGTTGATGAAATCCCAGCCAGCGACGAAGTTCGTCTCGTTGAGGTCGGGGGCCTGGTAGTAGGAGATGACGGTGAACTTCTTCCGGTTGCGCGGCACGAGCTGATCGTAGTCCTCGTAGGCCACGCCGGTGTCCAAGACAGCAACGACCACATCCGGATCGCCGCCCGGCAGACCGGCTGGGCTGTTGGCCAACATCCACGCCCACGCCTTCTCCATCTCGATGCCGCCGGGGCTCCGGTCCAGATTCCACTGCTGCCCCGCGTAGTTCTGATCGACCGGGACCAGCGTCTCGACCCCTATGCTGGCAATGAAGTTAGGTCCGGCATGTGCCACATTCGGGTTCCGGCGGAATGTCTGTACCATCTGGGCAACCGTCCGTCCACGCGGCACACTGATCCGGTGGATCCGACTTGCCTTGCCGACCGATAGCAGCTTGGCGCCATGGCCTCGGGCCGTGCGCTCAATGGCACCCGCGCCCACGCCGGGCTGGAATTTCACGAGCAGTTCGCCCTTGACATGCGCTTCCTGAATCTGGCCGTATGCCTCGAGGGCGGTGAGAGAGGCAAGTGTCCACAGCACGACGACGATTCGTCTGATCGCATTCATGGGTATTCCCCTTGCGTTTTACTTGGCTTGATGGGAGTCTCGTGCGAAATCCTAAACTTGTGACCCAATCTTCCGACCCGGTCACGCTACCTAGGTTCTATGCCCGAGTTGCCGCTACTGGAACCGAAGTCCCGCCCCATCGTCACCGCCTGTGACCACATGGCCTACAGGCGTCCGCGCCAACTGATGGACAGAGCCAGGGGCGCTCTGTCCACTACTGTGAAGGTACGGTATTCTGGCACATTCCGCAACATTTTGCGGAGATTTCCGCCCCTTCCGTGGCCACCCAGGCAGGAAGCGGCAGGGAGTCGACGAACTCACTCGCGGATGAGGTCGCCAAAGGCGGGGAGGAGCTTGTACTTGCGCTGCCAACTGGTGTACATGATGCCCCGGCACTTGGGGGTCTGATCGACGGTCTTGATCCAGCCCTTGACGTTCTCGAGGTCGTCCGCGTCGTAGTAGGCGCCAGCCAGC
>JABGQJ010000067.1 GCA_018648945.1 Victivallales bacterium | reverse complement strand
CCGAAGGGATGGAATGGGGGAATGGGGGAGGACAGAATGCCGAACAGACTTCTTGAGAAACGGTCCGATTCGTCAGATCCGACCGATTCGTCAGATCCTCTCCCCACTACCCCAAACAGTCCCCCACTCTTCCATCATTCCATCATTCCATCATTCCCTTCTTCCATCATTCCCTTCTTCCATCATTCCACTATTCCATCATTCCCCTCCTTCCTCCCCTCCTCAACCGTGCGAGAAGAAGTGCCAGTCGCCCAGGTTCTCGGCATCGCCGGGATCGTCGGGGAGAAGGGCCTGGTAGTTCTCGGCGACCTTGCGGAAGGCAAGGGCGTGTTCCTCGATCAGTTCCTTGCGGAAGTGCTTGAACCACGGGATGCGGAAGGCGTGCCTGCCTGCCGCCTCGGTGACAGGCAGACTGCCTGGGCCCTGCCGGAGATCGCGGTCGGCATGGACGATGGCGGTTGGTGCTCCCTCGCCGTAGATATCGCAGGTGTTGAGTAGCGGATGGAGGTGCAGCGGGCGATTGCAGCCGGGGCTGGTGGAGACGCCCTCCGCAGACACCGCTTGGCAGAAGCGCGTAATGGACAGGCCGCCCAATTCCTCGCGACAGTACAGGCCGTGGGCCGCATACCAACCGCCCATGTCGCGGTCGGAGTTGCGCGGAGGGCGATGGGCTTTGATGCCGGGGACGCCTTCGAGCAGATCCCAGAAGTAGTGCATGGCCTGCAGAATCTCAGTGTTCTTGGCGTCGTACTCGCTCAGCTGCACGCGCCCGACCGCCGAGCTCACCTGGTGCATCCGCCCCTTGCAGCCACCGATAGGCAAGCCCATGAAGGGTCGCAGGTCGGCGTTCTGAATGCTGTCGTTGAACCGTCCGTAGTGGCCCCACGCAGTAGCGTATTCGTGGATGTCCCGGTCGTTGGTGGTCATCATGCCACCCTCGCCGATGGCCAGGGCCTTGCCGCTCATCAGCGACATGCCAGCGGCATGGCCGATGCTGCCGACCTTCCGTCCCTTGTAGATGCCGCCATGGGCATGGCTGACATCCTCGATCACCTTCAGGCCATGGCGTTCGGCGATCTCCATGATCGGGTCCATGTCGGCCGGGTAGGCGCAGTAGTGGACCACCACGATGGCCTTGGTGCGGTCGGTGATACGGTGTTCGATGTCCGCAGGGTCCAGACAGAGCGAGTGCGCTTCCACATCGGCAAAGACGATGCTTGCCCGCAGCGAGAACGCCGGCAGCGCCGTGGCCCAGTAGGTCAGGCTCGGAGCGATGATCTCATCGCCAGCCCGGACCCCGCAGGCATACATAGCCGCCAGTAGGGCCGCCGTACCACTGCTGAAGGCCAGGGCGTACTCCGTGCCCTGCCAGGCCGCGTATTCCTTCTCGAACTCCTGGGTCACGTCCATCCCGGACATGGCACCGCGGCGGAGCACTGCCAGGGCCGCCTCCTCGGCGGCTTGGTCGAGAGCAGGCCAGGTGAAGGTATCCTCCACCGGGGTCTGCACGGCCTTGGGACCACCAAACAACGCCAGTTTCTCGGACATCGCGCCATCCTCCAGCTGGTGAGGCAACGTTCATGGAGAACAAGACAAGGCTACCATGGGCGCAACAGTACCACAGCGAGCAGGGCCTGCAAGACACCGGGCCGGACTCGTTGCCAGATTCTGCCCGTTGACTACTTCCCGATCAGGTTCTTGGCCGAAGCAGCGGCGACGTCTTCGAGGATCTGCCAGTAGCGGATGCGGGCTTTGACAAGATCCCCTGCAGCCCTGACCAAGTCAGTCTGGGCCTCGTTGAGGCGGGTAAGGGAGGCGCGACCGGCAACGTACTCATTGCGGACGAGCTTGCGGGCCTCCTCCGTCATGTTGTTGATCTTGGTCTGGAGCTCCACTTGCGTCTTGGCAACTGTGGCCCCCTCGATCAGTCGCCGCAATTCGCCGATGATGGCGAGACGGGAGAGGGTGACGCTATGCTGCGCGGCGCGGATCTGGGCGCTGAGTTGAGCCATCTGGGCCTTGGTACTACCGCCAGTGAATACATCCCAGCTCAGCTCGACCCCGACGTAGGAGGACGCATCGCGGCTGCTGTTGAAGCGTGGATTGCTGTCGCGGGACCAGCCGTAGCCACCCGCGACGCCCACGGTAGGCAGGTACCCACTCCGGACGGTGGCCAGGTTGGCCTTGAGCTGATTGATGCGCTCGTCCAGTTGCAGGTGGTCAGGCCGGTGGGCAAGGGCATAGTCCAGTTCATCGGTGAGCACGGGGATGTGCAACTCGCCATTGGGCGGGGCTAACGGGACGGGCTCCAACCGGTCGGGCGCAGTCTCGCGCGGCAAGCCCATCAGTTGGGCCAGGATGATCCTGGCGATCCGGTACTCGAAGGCGGCGAGAACATGCCGGCTTTCGGCGGCCGTGGTGCGAATCTCGAAATTGAGTACATCGCTGCGGGCAGCGGCGCCTGCTTCCAAGCGCTTCTGGGTCTCCTCGCTCAGCTTCCGGTTGAAGTCGGCGTCGCGCTTGGCGACGAGCATGGATTCGCGACCCAGCAGGCATTCGTAGTAGGCGGCCGCTACGGATTGCAGGAGGAAGCGCTGCGCCTCGCGGTGGGCCTCGCGGGCGCCTTCTGCGCTGGCCTTGGCCGCCAAGACGCGGAATTTGCGGGCATGACCATCGAAAACCAGGTAGCTCAGCGTGCTATTGAGCCCATAGTTGCGCGAGGTGGAACCACCTCCGGTAGCCGAGGGGACGTCCTCGGTGTGGCTGATCATGGCGGAGATGTTGACCCGTGGGTAGTAGGCGGCGGCCGCATCGCGAATAGTGGCCAGGGCCGCATCGACGCGCGCCGCACTGGCGGCAACGCCGGGGTTGCCTTGGCGAGCGATCTGCTTTGCCCTGGCCAGCGTAAGCGGGCCAGAGAGATCTGGCTTGACCAGCTCCAGTGCAGGGCAGGTGAAGGCGGCAAGGACGATCAGCGCAAAGGCGCTCAGTAGGCGACGTGAAAACGGGACAGGGAACCACATCGGCTTCTCCTCGGAGGCACTAGTGTTACTGCTGTCGGGGCGGCTGCGGGGCCTTGCCAAGGCGCTGCATGACTTGCTGGAGGTCGTTCCAGACATCGCGCTTGGCTTGCGGAAGGCGCAGAAGATAGGAGGGATGGAAGGTGGGCATGACGGGAATGCCTTGGTACTCGCGCCACTCCCCCCGCTCGCGCCGGATGCTCCGTCCGCCGATCAACGAACGCAGGGGCACAGCCCCAAGCAAGACGATCACCGCCGGCTTGATCAGCTCGATCTGGCGGTGCAGATAGGGCAGGCAGGCGGCCACTTCCTCGGGCTCCGGGTTGCGGTTGCCCGGGGGACGGCATTTGACAATGTTGGCAATGTAGACCTCGGACCGGGCGAACTGCATGGCCTGGATCATCTTGGTCAGCAACTGCCCGGCCTTGCCAACGAAGGGGATCCCCTGCTGATCCTCGTCGTAGCCAGGCCCCTCGCCGATGAACATCAGACGGGCATCGGGATCGCCATCGCCGAACACCGTGTTCGTGCGCCCCGTGCAGAGCTGGCAGAGCCGACAGGTCGCAACACAGGCCTGCAGATCCTCCCACGGCAATCCGCCCACCGGCGGCAGATCGGCAACAGCGGGCACGGGAGCCGGAGCCGGAGCAGCCCGGGGGGGGCCAGGCGACGGCTTGGGCACCGGGACTGCGACCGGGGACGGCATGGGCCTGGCAGCTGGCTGCGGCCGGACCGGACGGTTGGCCGGAGCCGCGGTTGGCGAGGCCGGGGACCGCTCGAAGAAGGCCTGGGAGACGCTGGGGGACAGGCTGACGTTGCGCACCCCGTGGGCCCGCTTGCGCTCAAGAATTCGTTGCAGTTCTGCGGTCAAAGGAACGGGCACGGATCAGTTCTCCACGTTCTCCATGGTGACCTTCCGGGCGCCGGAGGTTACCGTGCCGACCCGCCAGGCAGCGAAGCCGGACTCGCTGGCCAGCGCGATGGCGCGGTCCGCCTCCGTCTCCGGAACGAACCAGACCATGCCCACACCCATGTTGAACACGCGGTACATCTCGTAGGGATCGATGTCGCCGCAGGTCTCGATGAGGCGGAAGATCGCGGGCACGGGGATGGTCGAGGCGTCGAAGGACACTGCCACACCCTCGGGCAATACGCGCGGCACGTTGTCGTACAGACCACCGCCGGTAATGTGGGCCATGCCGTCGAGGGACAAGCCGCCGTCGAGGGCGGCCTTGATGGCCGGCCAGTAGCACACGTGGGGCTTGAGCAGAGCTTCCCCAAGCGAGCAACCGAGACCCTCGGGCTCGTCGTGGACATCGAGGCCAGCCTTCTCGAAGAGGGCATTGCGGGCCAGGGAGTAGCCGTTGGTGTGCAGACCGCTGGACGGCAAACCGATGGCCACGTGGCCGGGGGCGACCTTCTCGCCGGTGATCATCCGGTCCTTCTCCACGATCCCAGTGATGCTGCCCACCAGATCGTAGTCGTCGCCATACATGCCGGGCATCTCGGCAGTCTCACCGCCGAGCAGAGTCACGTTCTGTGCCAGGCAGGCTTCGGCCAAGCCATCGAGGACCTGCTCGAACAGCGGGCTCCGGAGCTTGCCAATACCCAGGTAGTCGAGGAAGTAGACCGGTTCAGCCCCCTGTACAGCAATGTCGTTGATGCAGTGGTTGACGATGTCGAAGCCAACCGTGTCGTGCTTGTCCATCATGTTCGCGACCACCAGCTTGGTGCCGACGCCATCGACGCTGGCGACCATCACGGGATGACGGTACTTGCTCAGATCAAGCTGAAAGAGCCCACCAAAGCCGCCGATCGGGGCCAGCACTTCGGGGCGTCTCGTCGCGGAAATCTTGCCCTTCACGCGCTGCAACAGGTTCTGCGCCATGTCGATATCGACGCCGGCGTCGCGGTAGGCGTTACTTTTTCCCTGGGTGCTCACTAGCGGTCCTCGGAGTGTCGGGCTGCTCTTGCGGGTGGCGGCGCGGCAGAAGCCGGGTTGTTATGGGGGCGTCCCCTAATATACTAACCCCGCTGGGTGGCGCAGAGCGCGCCCGCACATAAAGGAAAAGAATATTGCCGGAGCCCCACGGAATTCAACAGAACGCGGCCACACTGGCGGCGTACCTCGGCGTTGCCGAGAGGGTGGCAGTACTCAGCGGCGCAGGCATGTCCACGGAGAGTGGGATTCCTGATTTCCGCTCCGCCACCGGCGTCTATGCCACGGTAACCAGTGAAGAGATCTTTGATCTGGAGGCATTCTGGCGCCAACCAGAGGATTTCTACGAGTTCGCCCGGAGTTTCTTCGGCGACATGTGGGCCGCCGAACCCAACGCCGGACACCGAGCCTTGGCCCGTCTGGAACAGGAGTTCGGCAAGCATGTGGATATTGCCACCCAGAATGTCGACCCCCTGCACCAACGGGCTGGATCGAGCCGGGTCCATCCAGTGCATGGGACCATCGAGACGGTCTCGTGCCTGCGCTGTGGCGCGCAGCGGCCCACCCTCGAGGTACGCCCGGTCTTTGAGGCGGGGCAAGTGCCGAAGTGCGCGTGCGGGTGTGTCTGGAAGCCCGATATCGTGTTCTTCGGCGAGTCGCTGCCGGATCGGGCGGTAACCGATTCCCTGGCCGCCATGCGGGAGGCCGATCTGGTGCTGGTCTTGGGCACGTCACTGACGGTTTACCCAGCGGCCGGCCTGCCCCGGCAACGGCCGTCCGCTACGAGCTTGATCGTGATCAATCGAACCCCCACTCCTCTCGATAGTGAAGCGGACCTAGTGTGCCGCGACTCGGTGGGAGTGGCTCTGGACGAAGCCATCCAAATACTGGCCGCCGGACGCTAGACCGTCCCGGCCCATCTAGGAGACCATCATGACGAAGATTGCATTGGTGACCGGCGGCACGCGCGGCATTGGTCTGGGGATTGCGGAGAAACTGGCGGACGAGGGCTGGGATCTAGCACTGATGGGGATGCGCCCGGAAGAGGATCTCGGCGAGACCTTCGCCGGCTTGCGGGCCCGTGGCGTGCGCGCCATCTACTGCCAAGGCAATGTGGCCAAGACAGCCGCCCGCGAGGCCGCATTGGCCAAGATCAAGGCGGAGTTTGGCGCGCTGCATCTCCTCGTGAACAACGCGGGCGTGGCTCCGAAGGTACGCGCGGACATCTTGGACGCGACCGAGGAGAGCTACGACCGCGTGATGACCATCAACCTGAAGGGACCCTACTTCCTGACCCAGGGGGTGGCCCGCTGGATGGTGGCGCAGAAGGAGGCCGACCCGGAGTTCTCGGGCTACATCGTCAACGTGTCCTCCATTTCGGCCACCGTCGCCTCCCCCAGTCGGGGCGAGTATTGCCTCTCGAAGGCGGGCGTGAGCATGGCGACCCAGCTGTGGGCCGTGCGTCTTGGCGAACATGGCATCCCAGTGTACGAAGTGCGCCCGGGCGTGATCATGACGGACATGACGTCCGTGGTGAAGGAGAAATACGACAAGCTGATCGGCGAGGGGCTCTGCGTGCAGGCACGCTGGGGCTACCCGGCCGACGTGGGCAAGGCCGTGGCCATGCTGGCACGCGGCGACCTGGCCTACTCCACCGGACAGGTGCTGATGGTGGACGGGGCGTTGACGCTACCGCGCCTGTAGGGTTCTAGCGGAACGCGTAGACCGTGCCGTCGTCCGTGCCGACGATGACCCAGCCATCGGCAACGGCGGGGGAGGTGGCGACGGCACTGCCCAGGTCGTAGGACCAGAGCTTCCTGCCGGTCGCCAGTTCGAGCAGGTACAGCCGTCCGTCACCAGAGGCGAAGACCACACGGTCACCGCAGACCACGGCTCCGCCATCGACTTCGCCGCCGGTGCGGAAGTGCCACTTGCGTGTGCCTGTGGCGCGGTCCAGAGCATGCAACTTCCGGTCGCGCGACCCGATCAGGACCAGGTTCCTGCCGATGGCGGGCGCGGCAAAGACCCCATCCTTGGCGTCCTTGTTGGTCCACGCAATGCTCCCCTTGGCCAGATCAAGCCGACGGACCTCCCCCTCCACCTGGCCGAAGAAGGCGCTGCCGTCGGCGAGGGCCGCACAGCCGGGGATGTAGGATTCCGCGTCGGTGGCCCGCTCCACCCGGCCGCTGGCGGCATCGATCTGCCGGAACTGGCCGTCGCAGCCGCCGAATGCCACGCGCTTCGCGGTCACACTGGGGGTCCCGTTCACGTAGTTGTCGGTCTCCAGTTTCCAGAGGAGCTTGCCGTTGGCAGCATCGAGGCAGTAGAGGAACATGTCGTAGCTGCCCACGACCACCGCAGGCGTCTTGCCGGCCATCACCCAATTGGCGGAGCCCTTGATGCGGTCCTCCGTCTTGAAGGTCCAGAGCGTCTTGCCATTGCTTGCATCAAAGGCAACGAACGCCCCGTCGTCATTGCCCACGTAGACTCGGTTCTCGCGGACCAGCGGCGGGGCCTCGGTGGAGGCCCCCAATTTGCTCTCCCAGAGCGTCTTCCCGGAGGCGAGATCGAGAGCCAGCAAGGCCCCGGACGCGGTGCTGATATAGACCTTCCCAGCGGCGACCACAGGCGAGGAGCAGGCCCCCTTCCCCAGTTTGGCGCGCCAGTGCAGTCGGAGGGGACTGGCGATCTGGCCCTCGGCCACGCCGCGCAGGCCCTGCCCACCTCGGAAAATGGGCCAGTCATCGGCCATCGCGAGAACGGCGACGAGGAGCGAGCTGAGGAAGGCGATTTTCATGGTTCGTGTTCTTGGCTGTTCAGACTATGTTCACGGCTCCAAACATACGGGGCCGACGGGGGGCGTTCAACGCCCCATCCACCCGCAACGGGGGCGCGCTTTCCCATGGTATCCAACCTATCCATAGACCTGAGAGATGCGGTGATCGTTGCATCACCCCAGTATGAGACGGCAGCGGCTCTGCTTGCGACGGCGGTCGCCGAGCGGTTTGGGGTGATCTTGCCACGGGTGGAGGAGGGCCCCGAGCCGGGCCGAGCCGTTCTCGCCTTGGGGTGTCTGGTCGACAATGCAGTGATCCGGACCGCGTACCTGCGGTACCGCACATTGGTGGACCGCTGGTACCCTGGGGAAGACGGCAGCGTGCTGCAGTCTATTCACTGCCCGGGTTCCGAGGGGGCACCGATACTGGTGGTGGGAGGCAGCGACGGCGCCGGCGTGATGGCAGCCGCCAAGCGGTTGGCAACCAGGATCGGCTCCCTGACCGAGCCACGCCTGCCGTGGCTCCTGGATGTGGTGCTGGGGAAGCGGCATCTGCCCCTCCCCGAAGACCGAATCGATGTGCTCGGCACAGCGACCAGCCCGGTGATCACTCCGGAAAGCCACGTGCCCGACGGGCCGTACGTCTCGGCCTATGCTGGCGGCAACGTGCAGGACCACCTCCTGCGCCTGCGCATGTTCGGGCCGCACGTGGACAACTGTCACTTCTCGCGTTCGTCCCAGTTCGGGCTGCGGTTCCTCTACACCGGTTGTCGCGCCGATGGCAACCGCTACCGGCAGGCGCTTCTGACGGAGATCCAGCAAGGCGTCCTGCGCCAGCTCTACCACTACAAGTCGATCCGCATGTTCCAGCTCTGGGAGTTGCTCTCGCCAAGCGATGTGTTCGCCGACGACGACCGCTGCACCATCACGCCCGCCATCCGCGAGTACCTGACCACAGGCACGGGGATTGCCGCTGTGGCCCGGATTCGCGACGCCTGCACGGGGAAGGGCATTTTCAATCGCCACCTCGCCTGTGATGCGCTCAACCTGTGGCTTGGCGCCGACTACTTCGAGCGGCTGACAGGCGACTCCTCCTGGCGCGAATACCGGGACGTGGCGGCCGCCTACTTCGCATCGCAGGCCGGAACGGATGTGCCCATAACCGGCCTCACGGAAGGCTACTTCTCCTACCTGTCAGTCTACCTTGAGTGGGTGGTGCTGACGCGTCCCGAAGCGATCTGTGACGACCCTCACCTGCGGCAATGGGCAGAGCGGTGCATCGGGCTGGTCGCGAACCAGGGCACGATGGTGGTGGGGGTGCAGACCGACGAGGCACGTTTCGGTTACTCGCTCATGCGGCAGCTGGCATTCCTGCTGGCGGACGGTCGCTACCTGACCATCGCCAACCTGCGGGAGCAAGCCGTGCACCGGGGCATGGACCGGCTGGCGGAGTTCAGCGGCGGACAGGCGTATGCTGGGGACCTTGTGCCCCAGCCGGTCGGCGACCACGTGGGGCTCCGGGTCTTCCCGGCGAACGAAAGGCTGCGGCTCTGGCAAGCGCCAGACACGTGCCCCGACGCGAGCTTTGACCGGGCGGTGGGCCGGTCCGGCTGGAAGGCCGAGGACGAGTACTGGCTGGCGGTGGGGATGCGCGGGGGAGGCAAGGCGTTGCCGAACGTCGGAGCGTTGGCCGCCTATGAACGGTTTGGGGTACGGCTGATCGCCTCGACAGAGAATGCCCTGGATGCGCGGGAAAACTGCGCGGACGGGTATTCGGTGGTCACGATCAGCCACGAGGGGTTGGGCGTGCTGCCCTGCCCAGCGGGAGAGGTGACAGGGCGCTGGCAGCGGGATGGGGTGGAAATCCTCGCCGTGCGCATGGCAACGGTTGGTCAGGAGTGGCACCGGGCGTCCTGCGGGGCGACCAGGATCTCTCCGGGGACGGGCTCGCCCCGATTGTAGAGTGGTGAGTGCAGGCCGTCGAGCTGCCGTAGCGGCCGCCCGTCAAGCTTGACCGTGTCGAAGGCGAATGGCGTGGCCAACGAGCCGTTCATGAGCACGATACCATGCTCGAACCGCCGGTACATGATATCCCCGCAGCCACGGTAAAGGAAGAGATCGTCGAGCCAGACTGGCCCCAGATCAGCCCCAAACTCGCACACCACGCGCAGTCTGCCGTCGCCCGGCACAACGAAACTGAGGCGGAGTTCCCTCGCCTTCTCGCCAACCAGAATGCGGGCGGCGTCCGTGCGCGTCCCGTCCTCGCTCTCCAGCGCGAATGCCAGTTCGCGTGGGATGTTGGCGTATAGCGCGCCCTCGCGCTCATCGAATTGCGGATTGGCCCAGACACGGGTGGTCAGGACCACCTCCTGCCCCTTCCCCACAATGGCCGTGGACCAAGGCGAGACGATCCCGGCGGCACTGCCTGGCACCCGCCGTCCGTGGATGGCACTGACGCCGAAGCGTATGGCATGGTTGCCATTCACCAAGTCCCGGCGAACGGGCTCGGTCGCCACAACAGGTAGGGTCTTGCCTAGCGTCCAGCCTTCCACGCCGTCCGCGAAGTCACTCGCCAGGACCGCTTCCGCGTGCATGGCCCCGGGCGCTCGCCGGGCTTCGCCAAGCGGCTTCCCCAGCCAGTTGAACCGTCCGTCGCGTCCCGCTAGATACTCGTCGAGGTCGTAACGGCGGGTCACGCAACGGTCGATGTCCTGGATATCCTGCCTGCCGCCGGGCCGGTAGGTGTGGATGCCCAGTTCCATGCAGGCGGCGGCCAGGGCGAGCCGGATCTTGGCGGCGGAGGCGAAGTTGTCGCGGCGCGACGCCCGGTCGAAGTCGCCGCCCGTATGGATGTCGCACGGAAAGCGGCTCTGCAGGTAGGAGACTCGGGGGAGACGGGCTTCCCGGCACCACAACCGATACAGATCGAACTGGGCGGAGAACGCCTTGGGATGCCCAAAGCCGCAGAACTCCTCGTTCTCGGAGCCGTTGAGCAAGGCAAAGGAACGTTGGCTGCTCACGTTGCTGGCATCGGCAGCGAGCAGCGTCTGGTTGCCAACGCCTTCCCACCCCTTGCCCCCGGAACGGAGCAGGGAAAAGAAGCGGTGCATGCCCAGCCCCCAGTGACTGATCCCCGCGAAATCACCGCCGTCCGGCTCGCCATCGAGGTCGCAGTCGGCGTCGGCTTTGTGGGCACGGAAAGGCGCCCAATCGAACTGCATGCCGTCGGGATGGGGTGCGTCGCGTGCAATCCGCCGGTGCCAGAGTCGCGCGAAGTGCCGCGCCCACCATTCGCAGGCATCCAGGCCGCTTGCCGGATCACGCGGACAGAACTTGCTGAGGTTGGGAATCCAGGTGCGATGCCGGTAGACATCCCCTGCACTCGGGGCGATCACCGCCTGCCCGGCAGCGAAGCCGTGCCAGGTACCCACGGCCGCCTTGGGCCAACGCTCGACCGTAATCTCCTTGGTCTTCACGTCCACCGCCGAGATAGTGACGTACTCCGCCTGCTCCCAGTCCGGGCCGTTCGGGCCAAGACGGTAAACCAGGGCATCGTGCGGCGTTACTCCCTTTCCCCCAAAGCGACGGTGCAGGAAGCGTTTGGGGTCAGGAACCGGGAGCGTGATCTGCTCCTGCTTGGCTGGGAAGTCAGTAGTGAGAGTCGCGCCGGGCCTGAGCAGCCAGTAGCCCTTGAAGTCCGGCATGGGGAAGACATCCGGCTCGCACCGCGTGCCTTCCTTGATGGCGTATTCGCGGGGGACAGTGAACCATGTTCCCCAGAGACCATTGGGTTCATCGTTGATCTGCATGAGCACACAGGTCTCGGGGTAGCGCTTCTTGAAGGCCCGCGCCGCCTCGATCTTGTCGCCGATCAGATCGACCAACAGCATGCTCTGCTGGGCTTGGACATCCTGATTCTCCACCCCCAGGTGCCGGAAGTCCATGGCCCGCGGATAGCCCCCACGCAGCGCAGGAGGACGCAGGGGAACGCCCTGCACGATCACTTCGGCAACTGCTCGGAACGGTTTGGCATCCGGCTCCAAGACCTCCAACTGCACCGTGTGCGTGCCTGGTGTGCCAGCCCGCACGTGCCAGACGGCCTCGCGCTCCTCGCCCGGTGGCAGGCGGACGGCTGCCTCGGCAGCCGAAAGCAGGGGAAGGGGTGACGTCAGCCGGAGTTGGGCCGCACCGCCACCATGCCCCTCGTTCTTCAGCAATGCGCGGATGGCCAACCGCTCGCCAGGCTTGACCCACTGCCGCTCGGGCGCAAACGCCCGAAGGACCAGCTTGGGCTCCGCTGTCGCCGCCAGCGGCGCAAAGGCGATTCGGTGCAGGTTGACAACCGTGGCGGTGGATCTTGGCATACGAAAGGAAAGACCGGTGATCGCCCCCCGCAACCGCTCCCGATCCAACGGGACGCTGTACCGGTGAGACCTGCCGTCGGGGATGATCTGGAAGCGCCTCTCCTGGAACCCGTCTTCGCTGTAGAGGAACACCTCGCCGACCACTCCGGAACGAGTGGCGAGATCCAGATGCAGCCCATCGTTCTCGGCAAGGGGAATCCGAAGCAGAGGAGAGACGAGACGCGACGAGGGCGCTGGCAACGTAAGTGCCAATGCCTCGGTGTCGGCGATCTTGGCCCCCCAGAGCCCGGTCCAGCCTTTCGCATCCTCGGGAAACTGCTGGATTCGCTTGCCCACATGGCCATCGGGCCGAGGGTCCCCTTGCGGCCATAGCACGCGGCGGAAGATCCATTGCCTGCCCACCGCTCCGCTGCGCAACTCCAACTGGTCGATGCAACCCGAGAAAGCGGCGGCACCCACCGGCCCAGGCAGCGCCCCGCCGACAATCAGCGGCCCGGAATCCGTACTTGGTTTCCCCGGCCGCGGAACGGAATACTCGATGCCGTTCACCCAGATGTAGGCATACTCTGGCGTCGCCACGGCGATGATCTGGCTCCATTCCCCAGCTGGCAGGGCCGGTCCAGATGCCCTCGGTTCCAGCTTGCCCGCACGGTCCAGGAACAGCGAGACCTGCCGCCCGCGGTGGACCGGATCAAGCCGCAGGAGAAACCGCCCCGGACAGCTGATCAGGTTCACCGGTCCAGCTGACGTCTGGGCGGCGTCCGGGCGCACGAGGAAGGCGATGGTAAACCCCGTGCTGAAGGCGTCCGCCCCCACCTCGAGACGCAAACTGGCCGCGCCGCCGAAACGGGCAGCCTGACCTGCGTAGCCGGGCGACCTTGCCATCTTTTCGGGTACCAAGGCTACGCCATCGGCTGTCCATGGCTTGGTCGGCGTGTCGAAGGACCAACTGCGCGTGGGGCCAACCAGGGGATCGGCGTGAACGGCAAGCGAAAGAAGGGCGACGACCAGCGACCAGCCACGCATGGCTACTCCTTCCGTCTGAGCAGCGCAGCAAAGGCTCCGTCGTTGCCCGCGGCCGGCAGCAACTGCTGCTGGTCAACAAGCTCGAAGTCCGGGTGCGCGGCGAGGAAGGCAGCCACATTGTCCTCGTTCTCCTCCGGCTCGATACTGCAGGTGCTGTAGACCAGTCGACCGCCAGGACGGACCAAGGGGGCGGCACCAGCGCAAATCCGGGCTTGCAGCTCGACGAGCGAGGCCAGGTCCTTGGTGGAGAAGCGCCAGCGGACATCCGGATTCTTGCGAATCACACCGGTGTTCGAACAGGGGACATCCAGCAGGACGGCATCGAAACTCGCCGGCAGGAACGGGGGCGCGGCCGCGTCGCCGGCCACGAGCGTGCAGTTTGCCCGATCCCCGAGGTTCGCGGCCACTCTGCGGAGCCGCCTCGCCGAGCGGTCCAGACAGACAAGCTGCCCGGTCCCACCAAGAGCGCCAGCCAAGACCAAGGCCTTGCCGCCGGGAGCGGCACAGAGATCGGCAACCCGCTCGTTGGGTTGTGGGGCGAGAAACGCGCAGGCCAGCATGGTGGCTGGGTCCTGGACATAGAAGCGACCTGCCTTCCAGGCGGCAGAAGAAAACAGCGCCGGGGGGTCGTCACAGAGCCGGAAGGCCGCACCCCGCGCCCATGGCACGTGCCGTTCCGGTCTCAGAAACGGCAGTTCCTCCCTGCCGGACTTCCGCACCCGCACCTGCAACTGGGATGGACACAGCATCACCTCGGCCAACTCCGTGACCTGCTCCAGCGAGTAACGCCTCTTCCAACGCTTCCAGAGGCTCTTCGGCAGCGCGAGTTGCACCCAGGGCGGCGCTTCGGTCAAGCTCTCCGTGAAGCGTTGACGTGGCTCGCCTCCTGCCGTCGCCTTGCGCAGGAGAGCATTCACAAAGGCCCCCTCGCGGGCGCTGAAGCGGCGCTTCACCATCTCCACGCAGATACTGACGGCCACCTCGTTCGGCAGGCCGTCGAGCCAGAGGATCTCAGCCAGCGCCCAGTACAAGGGGCGGCGCAGCCGGGCGCGCACCCGCTTGGGGGCGAGAGTCGTAAGGTACCATTCGAGCTGCCCGCGCCGACGGCAGATTTCGAGCACGATGGTGCGCGTGAGCGACGATTCGCCGGGCAGGAGACGCAGGGGCTTCCCCTCTTCCAGTTGGCCGAGGTAGAAGAGGGTCTGTTTCAGGGATCCCCGGGCAATCGATCGGCCAATATCGGGATTGGGCGAATCGTCTCCAGGACTGGGTTGGGCAGTTTTCATACGTGGTTCCGGGTGCTAGCTTACTGGGCGCGTTTAGTAGAACCCATAAGTAAAGCACGTTCTCCCGTGACTTCCTAGCGGGCAGAGCGAAATATCGGCAGTGACAAGACAGGGGTGACAGGTGATGGGACGCATGATTGGCGGATGGTGCAGATTGGTCCTCCTTCTTGGGGTATTGGGGATCGCGGGCAGTGGCTGCGCCTGGTACGACGGGGTGGTGGAACGGCAGGATCTGCGCCTGAACGCCCCGGCGCCCAGAGCCCCCGCTCGGGTTACCGCCCCCACAGTCCCGACTCATCACACCGCGCCGGGCCCGAGCAACACCGGGCAGCACCGGGAGGCGGCGCGTCTCGGCAAGGAAGCCGCTGCGCTGCGGGTCGAGGTCGCCACGCTGCAAGATCGCCAGCGGCGCCTGCTCAGCCAGGTCGGTGAACTGGAGGATGAGCTGGCAGCCCGCGACAAGCAGATCAAGGAACTGAACGACCAACTCTCGGGGGCCCAATCCGGAAGGAAGACCTCCGATGCCGAATGGCAGAGACGCCTGGATGAACAGCGCGGATCCCTGGAAGCGCAGAACCGGAAGGCTCAGGACGCGATGGCGAAGAAGCTGGCCGAAGAGATGGCTGCCGCCATGAGGAAGGCCGAAGAGGAATCCCGCAAGACGACGGTCGCCAGCGTCCACACGGTTCGCCAGGGAGAGGTCCTGAGCGTGATCGCGGCGGCCTACCGCGTGCCACTGAAGAAGCTGATGGCTGTCAATGGGCTGAAGAATGACATCATCCGCGTGGGCCAGAAGCTGAAGATTCCCGCCCCCTCTCGCTGAGGGCGCGGTCCAGATTCCCGTCTCTCTATCCCGCTCCCGGACGAACGAACTCGTCTGGGATGCCTTGTCCAACTCCGTCTCGAGGCTTTGCCCACCACCATGGCCAAACATGAACTCAAGCAGGACATCCTGCGCCTTCTGCGCCACAACGCGCGCATTCCCGATGCAGAGATCGCAGATCGTCTCGGCACCGAACCGGAAGAAGTGAAAGCCCTGATCGCCGAACTGGAAGCGGACCGCCAAATACTGGGCTACTCGGCAGTCATCGCCGACGGCGCGCTGCCAGACGGCGAAGTCAGCGCCATCATCGAGGTGGAAGTGCAGCCTACCCGCGACGGCGGCTTCGACCGGATCGCGGAGAACCTCAGTCGCTTCCCCGAGGTCCGTTCGGTCTACCTGGTGTCGGGTCGCTACGACCTGCGCTTGGGCGTGGTCGGGAGTTCCCTCCAGGACGTTGCCCATTTCGTGGCCAGCAAGCTGGCTTCCCAACCCGGCGTACGAGCCACCGCAACCCACTTCATGCTGAAGACCTACAAGGACGCCGGCATCCAATTCGAGCAGGAAGAAGACTATGAGCGACTCAAAGTTGTCCCGTAACTGGGTGGCGGACCACATCGCCCAGCTACCGCGCAGCGGAATTCGGGACTTCTTCGAGCTAGTCAATACCATGGACGATGTGATCTCCCTGGGAATTGGCGAGCCCGATTTTGCGACCCCCTGGCATATCCGCGAAGCCACCATCTACGCCCTCCAGAAGGGCTTCACCAGCTACACCTCCAACCTGGGGCACATGCCCCTGCGACGCAGCGTCTGCCGCTATGTGTCGGAGCGCTTTGGCCCGAGCTATGATCCAGCGACGGAGTGCATCATCACCGTCGGCGTGAGCGAGGCGCTCGATCTGGCCTTGCGCGCGGTTCTGAACCCGGGCGACGAGGTGATCTACCACGAGCCCTGCTACGTTTCCTATGCCCCGAGCATCTCCATGGCACACGCCATCCCCGTGCCCGTGGTCACTGCCGAGGATACGGAGTTTGCCCTCGATCCGGCAGCCGTGGAAGCGGCGATCACCCCGAAGAGCAAAGTGCTGCTCCTGAATTTCCCCAACAACCCGACCGGCGCCAGCCTCACTGCGGAAGACAAGCAGAGACTAGCGGACATCGCGATCCAGCACGACCTGCTCGTCATCTCTGACGAGATCTATGAGGAACTGACCTACGGCGAGCGCTCCCCTTCCATCGCCGACCTGCCTGGCATGCGGGAACGGACGATCATGCTCAACGGCATGAGCAAGGCCCACGCCATGACTGGCTACCGCATTGCCTATGCCTGCGGCCCCAATGTGCTGGTCGAGGCGATGATGAAAATCCATCAGTACTCCATGCTCTGTGCCTCCAGCATCGCCCAGGCCGCCGCTTTGGAAGCGCTCGAGAATGGCGACGGGCCCCGCCGAGAGATGCATCGCGAGTACGAGCAACGACGCAATATCATCGTCAAGCGGCTGAACGCGCTGGGCCTGCCATGCCTCTTGCCCAAGGGGGCGTTCTACGTGTTCCCACGCATCTCAGGCACGGGGTTGACCTCGGAGGCCTTTGCCCGTCGCCTGCTGGAGGAGCACCGGGTTGCCGTCGTTCCCGGCACGGCCTTTGGTGCCTGTGGCGAAGGCTACGTCCGTTGCGCTTACGCCACCGGCCTGGAAGACATCGAGGAGGCGATGCGCCGCATCGGTCTGCTCCTCGGTACGCTGGGCTAACCGGGATGATCCATATTCTTACTGCGACCTACTCCGTGTTTTGTCCGTTCGGCGGGCGCAACACGGGGCCCATCGAGCTGGACATGGGGTGCGGCAAAGGCCATTTCACGGTCGATCTGGCCGCCCGCTATCCCGAGCGCTGCATACTCGGGGCGGACATCATGCTTGGTCGCCTGCGCAAGGTCGCCAGCAAGGCCAGGCGACGGCACCTGAGCAATGTGGAACTGCTCCGCTCTCAGAACCGCGAATTGGCGGCGTTCCAACTGCCCGCCAAGTCGATACAGCGCCTGCATCTGCTCTGCCCCGACCCCTGGCCCAAGGACAAGCACCGCGACAAGCGCCTGGTGACGACGGACTTCCTCTGTCGGCTCCGGCGCATCCTCGTTCCCGGCGGCGTATTGCACTTGGCCACGGACCATGATCCGTACTTCGAGGACTGGCAGAGGATGTTGGCCGACCTGCCGTTCTTCGTGCGTGATGACGATGCCATCGCCGACGTGGCCGACTTGCGGACGGGCTTCGAACTGCAATGGATGGAGCAGGGCAAGACCGTGCCACACATGGCGTTCCGCTGCGTGGGCGACGGCTGATTCCCCTGCTCGGTTAGGAGGTTCTGGTATGATGCGTTGCATTGGTCTCGGGATCTTGGCGTTGGTGTCTGGCGGCCGTGCCGACGAATGGCGGGTCGGGCCCGAGAAACGCCTGCCTGCCTTCCGGGAGCCGGAGACGATGCCCGGCACGCCGGTCTACAGTTGGCGGTTTGCCGAGGGTACCGAGAAATGGGTGCCGCGCGGGGCGGGCGTCAAGATCCAACATGATCCCGATCTGGGGCATGGGGGCAAGGGCTGCCTGCGGGTGAAAGGCGTCCAGGAGGGCGGCTGGAACTACGTGTGGTCGCCCTACATGCCGATCCCGGCGGGCGCTACCTACCAAGCCAGCATGTGGCTGCGGGTGGAGAGCGTCACTGAGATGCCCCCGGCGGCCTTTCTCTTCAAGATCGAGCTGACACCCCCCAAGCCAAAGCCAGGTTCGCGGGTGAACAGCAGCACGGTCTCGCCGCTCAAGGTCGGCGAGTGGCAGCAGATGACCGTGCGCTTCAGCGTGCCCAAGGAAGGACTGGAGAGCATCGCCTTTGCCTTGGAGAAGGGTGGGCGCGACCGTCGGACCCTGGACGTCGCCATCGACGATGTGCGGCTGGAGCGCATTCCCGACGAGTGGTCCGAGAGCGTCTGGGGGGATGCGCCTCTCAAGGGACCGATCACGGGGGATCTGCGCGGCGTCCACCCGCGCCTCTATCTGGATGCGGAACGTCTGGCCTACCTGCGCGCGGCCGCGAAGGACGATCCCCGCTGGGCCCCAGCCATGAAGACCTTGCTGGGCATGGCAGACTCCGCCGTTCGGCACGGTCCCCCCGACTATGCCAAGATGGTGGAGAAGGGCAACGAACTCGACGGCAAGAGCCACGAGCAACTCTGGCAGCGTGGCGTCGGCAATCGCATTCCCCACATCGCCATGGCCTTCCTCCTGACCGGAGAGAAGCGCTACCTGGAATCCACCAAGAAATGGGTCTTCACGGCTCTCGACTACC
>JABGQJ010000669.1 GCA_018648945.1 Victivallales bacterium | reverse complement strand
GGGGGGAGAATGATGGAATGGGGGAATGATGGGGAGGGAGTCAGGCAGTGGTTGAAGTCAGTTCCGCTCGATCCGGGCCAGGTAGATATTCGTCCCCGGCAGTTTGTCTGTTTCGTGCGTCGAGTAGTAGGAGACAAGGGCCGTGCCGTCGGCGAGGGGCATGAAGCCGGTATAGGAGTTGTCACCGCCGCTGGGGAGTTCGAGCACTTGGTGCAGGTCGCCATCGACCAACCAGTAGAGCGTGGTGACCGGTTGCACCCCTGGCATCTGCTTGCGGCCTGCGACGAGCAGGTGATCGCCCCAGCGTACCAGCATGGGACCGCCGACGTATCGATCCAGCAACTGGCGCTGCCAGTTGGTGTAGGGTGGCTGGGTGCGGCAGAACTGGGCATGGCCGCCGCCAGTGAGGGTCCGGCCCAAGGCGAGAAGCGCGCCGTCGGGCTCGAAGAGCAATGCTGTCTCGTCGCCGTAGTGCTCCCGAATCAGGCTGTGGAAGCGCCAGACCAGTCCGTCCTCGCTCTGCAGCAGGGCGGCTTCGGTCACTGCTCCGCCTTCGGCCCCGCCGACCCCATGCACGAAGTCCTTGCGGCGCCGCCCGCAGAGATACGCCTGGTCACCGCAGGCCGCCGCGCGCCAGATGTAGTGGCCGTAGGTCCCTTCCAGCGAGATGGGATCGGACCAGGATTTGCCGTCCGCGCTCCACACACCGTAGCCGAGGTGGTCGTTGATGTCCCGGCCGGTCATGCCCTCGGGGCAGAGCCAGGTGCCGCTGTATACGAACAGGCGGTCCCGGAAGACGAGGAAGTGTGGGTCCCGCGTATCGCGATCCGGCACTGAGAACTCATGGACCTGCTGCCACGTCTCGCCCTCGTCATCGCTGACGAAGATCCGGACTTTGGAGGTGCGGAACACCATGTGGCCGTCGGGACAGCTGCGGAACGCCAGGTAGATCCGGCCCTGGAAACGGACCAGATCCGTGAAGGCATTGTGGTCGCCGTCCGCGAAGAATCGGCGGACATCGACGATGCGGAGGCCAGGAAGATCGCTCATCGTTCTCTCCTTGGGCTACGGGAGAAGCACATCCCGCTCGCGTTCGATGGCGGCATCGATGGCCGCGCTGCACTCGGGCGTCAGCGGGTAGTTCAGGAAACTGGCGTTGGTGGAGAACACCCCCAGGCGCACGAGCAGTTCCTTGAGGCCGGTTAGCCAGCAGGTGATGGTCTCGCCGCCGTAGACGTCGTACATCAACTGGTTCATGCGTTCCTGCAGGGCTTTGCCCTGGGCGAGGTCGCCCGCCTGGACAGCTTCGATGATCCGCCCGGCCAGTAGGCCGTTGAAAATGCCGCCCCCCAGAAGGAGACCGTCGTAGCCGGCGGCGATGTAGTCCACACAGTGGAATTCGTCGCCGTCCAGCAGGGCTAGGCCGGGTCGTTTGGCGCGTGCCGCGAGGGCAATGTCCCGCCGTTCGGGATTGCACGAACTGTCCTTCAGAAGGACCACTTTCTGTAGGCCATAGATCTCGGCCAGGGCCTCGTTGGGGACGACGACGGCCCCATTCGTGCCGCGGTCGTAGATGCCGATGGGCAGTGGGGAGCTCTCGATGGCTTGCGAGTAGAGCGCTACCAGATTCTCGGCAGTCGCGTTCAGCAGGAAGCTGGGCGGGGCAATCACCGCCAGGTCAGCCCCGTCTTCCGCTGCGGCCCGCGTGTTCTCCGCAATGCGGGCGGCGGAGTTGTCGCTCACCTGCACGGCCAGGACCAGACGCCCGGCGGCGGCTTCCACCACGGCCCGGACGAAGCGGCGAAGCTGGCTGTGGGGCAGCCACGGACCTTCGCCGCAGGTCCCTCCGAGAAAGAGCCCGCGCACGCCGAGGCGCAGATGGTGATCGACGAGACCCGGGACTGCTGCCACGTCTACGGTGAGATCGCTGCAGAGCGGGGTGGGCGTGGCGGACCATACGCCTCGCATGGAGGCGGAATCGAGAACGGAACTCATGCGGTCGTCTCCCTTGTGGTTCGACCGGTGGTGAAGAATGGCGTCCGGAAGCTACGAGAACAGGCCGCGCAGGAACTCAACCGGTGTCATATGACTGAAGTCGCGGAATTCGCCCGCGTCCATGAACACGCCGTTGCAGATGGTGCATTGCTCGACGACGATGTGCGGCTGGTCGGGAACGTGCAGGCTGATCATGGCCGTGTGGCAGTGGGGGCAGTCCACCTTGCGGACCGCATCCATCTCCTTGCCCTGTTCCGCGCCCCCCGTATCGATGGCCGCATCGGCACCCTTCATTTCCTTCAGATCCTCGTGTTCGAGCAGGTCGAACCAGAGCCCCTTGCAGCCTTCGCACCGGTCCACTTCGACTGATTGGAAGGTGACTTTGGCCATGTTGGCCTGGCATTTCGGACAGTTCATTGCATGGTCCTCCGTGTGGATGTCGTGGCGAGTCTACCTTGCGCCACGGGACAAGTCAAGAGCCCGCTCCCATCGTCATCTGAAAGCTAGCCCCTCATGCCCTTGCCGCTGATCACAACTCACCTTGCCTCTGGCATCGCCGATCCCCTTCCCTGGGAAATCCGACCTGGCGAAGGCTGGGCGGTGGTGGGGCCAGCCGGGGCGGGCAAGGGCCGCCTACTGGGCATGTTGGCGGGGCTGGAACGAGGGCCGACTCCGGTCGTGTACCACTCGGCAGATGGCAGCCGGGAGACACCATACCCCGACCCGGCCACGGTGGGGCGCCGCGAGATTGTCCGGGTGCGCTTTGCCGACCAACGGGCTCTGTTGGGGGCCGACCCGTATCATCAGGCGCGCTGGAACAGCTTCGGCTGCGATGAAGCAATGACGGTCGCAGAGGCGCTCTCTGCGCAGCGGATCTACCGCGTGTCGCCCTACCAGGTGCTGGGCCCGGAGATTGTCCCCGCTGATTTCGAGCAGCACTGCGGACGGGTGATCGAAGCCCTTGGCATCCTGCCGCTGCTCGGGCGCAAGGCCATGCAGCTCTCCAACGGCGAGCGGCGCAAGGTGATGTTTGCCCAGGCCCTGAGCCAACGGCCCCGCCTGCTCTTGCTGAACGATCCCTTTGCCGGGCTCGATGCCGACTACCGTGAGCGGCTCCACCAGATCTTGGCCGAGACCGTGCTGGCAGGAACGGCGCTCGTCTTCAGTACCCCCCGCGTCGGCGATCTCGGCTCGCTCGCCACCCATGTCGTCCAGATGGTGGATGGCCGAGTGGCCGATCTGGGTCGCTGGGACCATTCCCGGTTGCCGGGAGAAGGCGACAGGTCGGCGCTGCGACCGAGGCGCGCCGCGCCGGGCCTCTCCCCCGGCAAGCCCACCGTTGAGCTGCGCAACGTGTCGGTGCGGTACGGGGACACGACCGTCTTGCGGGAGGTGAACTGGACCGTGCGGCAAGGGGAGAACTGGGCCCTACTGGGCCCCAACGGCGCGGGCAAGACGACCTTGCTTGGCCTGCTGCTCGGCGACAATCCCCAGGCTTATGCCTTGGATATGCGCGTGTTTGGGAAGCGCCTGGGGCGGGACATCAGCGTCCGCGAGTTGCGCCAACGGGTGGGCCATGTTTCCCCGGAACTGCACCTCAACTTCCCGGCTGGGACGACGGCTCTGGCCACGGTGGCGTCCGGGCTGTTCGGCTCCATGGGACTCTACCGGCATCCAAGCGAGGAGCAGTGGCAGCAGGCCGAGGCGTGCTTGGCAAGCAGCCACCTCGCCGGGCACGCCCAGACTCCCTTCGGAAGACTGTCGGAGGGACAGCAGCGCCTTGCCCTGCTTGCCCGAGCCATGGTCCGCACGCCCCATCTGCTGGTCCTCGACGAGCCCTGCCAAGGCCTGGCTCCGGCCGACCGCGATCAAGTCCATGCGGCGCTGGATCGTCTGGTTGCTGGCGGTGGCACGCAGGTGCTCTACGTGACCCACCATCCCGAAGACCTGCCGGATTGCATCGGGCACGTCCTCGAACTCACGGATGGCGAGGCGCGCGTCGCCGAGAGTTGACCGCGCGCCACCCCAGCTGTAGGTTCGCGTTGTGCTCCGGACCGCATCCTGCTACCATTTGGTTGCCCTGTCTTCCTGCCAGCGAAGGTCGAGAACCCCTATGCCGTATGCGCGCATTTGGCCCGCGGCGGGGAACACCAGATCGCCCGGGAAGAACTGCGGTTGATGAAGGCGGCGGGCATCGGGTGGGCGCGGACGGCTTTCGACCACCTCGGGCGCCCCCGCCCCG
>JABGQJ010000668.1 GCA_018648945.1 Victivallales bacterium | reverse complement strand
CACAATGTCTGAATCAGCCATGGAATACTCCTTCTCGCCGGTTGCCGCCCGGTGATCCTCAGTGGTTAAATACCAACATGAACTGCACGCCCTTGCCACCATAGGCGCTGCTCCCCATCATGCCATCGCCATCCCGAGCGCGGTCGGGGCCCCAGAAGGCGCTCACGTGAATTTGCCAACGGTCGTAGGTACGCCGCCAGGCGACAAACTGCAGCCAGTCCTCGCGCTCCCAGTCATAGTAGGTGATGGCCGACACGCGGTCAAGCACGCTCAGGGGACAATCCACTGATAAAGCCGAGGCGAACTGACTGTTTCCGGAGCCGAACGCACGGACCGACTGGCTGCTCACGAGCTGCTCGCACAGGACATGGGGCCCGTTGCCGATGTCAAAGGTATAGTCCATTCCCACTGTGAACAGCCGTTCATACCGTGGTTCCAGCACGTCGAGGTCCTGGCGAGTCACCATGCCTTCGAACCACAGCCCCACGCCAACATCCCACTTCCCATCGATCCCGATCCGTTGCTCCGTGTAGCTTCCCTGTTCGGGATGGAGAGCGTGGAGCCAGCTCCCGCCCGGGTCCGCCCGGCGGCGGTGGTAGGAGAGCCCCGCCTCGCCCGAACCAACGGGCCACTGCACGCGACCGCCGAACTCGATGTCGTGCTCATCGGTCGGGATGGTCTCCCAGCCCCGTAGTTCGTCGTTCCCGTAGAGCCCCCACAGCCAGATATTGGCATTGTTCAGGAAATAGTAGCGCCCCAGCAGGCCATACACCCCATCGGTGAGCCCCAGGGGATCGCGCGGATCGAGGGTGTCGAACCACTTCAGCGGACGCAGCAGCGTGGCAGGACCGAAACTGATCTTCTGCAGGCCCGCCCGCAGTTCTAGCTGCGGCGACGCGAAGCGCACCCACAGCCGGTAGAGTTCGGCGTCGGCCTCGCTGTCGGCGACCTCGCCCCCGTCGTACCGCCCGAACCAACTGGCGGCAAGCGCGGCCTCCATGCCGATCTCGTAGTCCTCCCACACCGGCGTTGCGAGAGACAGTTCGGGGATGTATTGCAGCCCAAACTGACTGTCCTGGTTCGTGGCCGTGCCCCAGACGGAGGCCTGCCCCGACAGACGGGCGGTTTGGGCGGGTGCCCCCGACCACCAGAAGGCCAGCATAACGACCAGCAAGGATATGAAGTTCGGCTTCACAATGTATCCATCATCTCCAGGCGCGTGAACACAGCCAGGGGGCGCAGTGCCTACTTGCGCGCTGCGCGTAGGCTTGTCGAAGCCATTTGCTGCGTGATCCGGGGTAGATCGGCACTGCCGGCCTCGTCGCCCAGGCGGAACACGTGCCACTGCTTGGGCTGCAACTCGATGAGGACGCCCTGGGCAAGTTCCTTCCCGCCGTGGGCGCGTTGCGCATCGTTGACATAGACGACATTCCGGGTCTCGTCATTCAATGCTTGCCCCTGCACGGGGGCACCGGTGATCGTGAGCGTGGCGAATGTCCTGCGCACATGGTCATTGCCCACCACGATGTAGCGTAGGCCCTGGTGCGCGAATTCCCTGGAATACACGGTCTGGATCTCCTGGCCGCCCCGCTTCGCCTGGGGCCAGACGACGGCCAGTCGATGCTGCTCCTTCCGGGCGCCGCCCATCACCAGGCTCTCGTACCGACAGATCATGGCGTTGGCCTTGGCATGCAGCGCGAGGTACCGGGCATCCTGCTTGAAGTCACGATCCCAGGTGCCGTAGCCGTCCAGCCCATGGAAGAAGGTCAGGAGCGAGATGAAGTAGTAGTCCTTGGGCATGACCAGGCTGCCGCCGTAGTGCTCGGTGGGCAGGTAGATGACCTTGGGCAGTTGCTCGCCATTCACCTGGCGTCCGTGGGTGCGGACCATGCCCATCGTGTTGTCGAGGTCACGGATGATGGGCAGGTTGTTGCCGATCATCAGGTCTGCATCCACGCCCTTGGGGTTCACCGTGTTGCCGTATTTCCAGATCAGGAGCTTGTCGATCTGACCAAGGTACGCCTTGGGGTTGTGGATCTTGTAGTCATGGGTCTTGGGGTCGAAGTACTTGGGCGCGATGGACAGGATGTAGGCTGGCTTGTAGCTGAGTTGCAGTTCCTTGCCTGCCTGAGTGACTGCGCCCTGGAGCGCCTTGACCACATTCCCATACTGATACGAGCTGAAGGCAGCATGTACGTCCGAATCGGCATCCAGGATGACGTCCGGCCAGAGCCGGTCGGCCTCCGCTGGGGAGAGTTTAGCGTGGCCCTGGAAGGCGGCTTTGCAGGCGGCACAGATGCAGCCCTTGCCGTGGAACATGTAAGGCTCCCAGTTCTCGTACAGGTGCTCCGTGCTGGCAAGCACTCGCTTGGCCCCCTCGACGCGTAACGCCCTGTATTCGTCACTGCAGAACTTGGTCGGGCAGATGCCATAGGTGTCTTTGTAGTTGCCCCGGTAGGCCTTGGGATGCCCTTGGAATAGGTCCTCCTCGGGGATCTTCTCCCGGATGTCGGTCATCCATTTGGCGAACATCAGGGCGTTGGGCGCGAGCCCGCTGCCGGTGTAGTTCGCCATGCCAAGCTCCGTGAGAGCGGCGTGGATTTCGGGGGAGCTCTGCCCACCGTTGGCACAGGTGAACCCGATCTCCTTGTAGAACGCGAACAGGCGCGAGAAGGTCTCGCCCTTGTTGACGAACGTCCGGCTGGCATAGGGCAGCCAGAAGCCGGTCACGAATCGTCCCGGGGCCGGAGCCCGGAGCCGGGAACCGACAATAATCGTGGCGCGTTGCTCCGGCGACTCGATTCTCTCTTCCTTGATCGTGTAACTGTATTGGTAGGTGATGGCGCCCAGGTCCTGGGTCGGCTCCGTGGCAGTTGGGGCCACCACAAAGACGGGCGTGTGAATGTGCCCCAGCTTGCCAGGCTTCATCGCCTGCGTGATCTCGGTGTAGGTGCGGCCGTCGATATCCACCTCGCGTCTACTCAGCAACTCCAGCGCCCCGTTGTAGTCGAGAAGCGTGACCGAAATCGGCAGGCGCAGCGTGAACTCGATGTCCGTCACTGGCGAGGAGGCGTTGTTCGAACACTCGAACTGCACCACGTAGACGCCAGCGACGGACATGTGGTACTCGTCGTCGCCGAGGAGATGCTGCGGTGCCATGGCAATGTGCAGCGGCGTTTCGGCCAGGATCTTCGTCCAGTCGCGCGGGCCGAACCGGTACCCCATGAAAGAGGCGTCATACGTCTTGGGCCGCACGGACACGTAGTCCCCCGGCTGGAACCGGATGCTGTCGATCTCGAAGCCACCGCGGATTGCCACAATCTCATCGTAGCCCACATATCCACGAAAGCCGACGAATCCCTGCTGCGCAGTGTGTGTGCGCACCAGCAGGTAGCGCCCCTTGGTCCGGATCGGGCCACTGGTGAACTTCATGATCCCTTTGAAGAGCGCGCCGCGCTCGTTCGGATCATTCAGGATCCGGGGATCGTGTGAGTTGATGAACTCACCAGCCTTCACGAAGCGCTTGTTGTCGTCGCTGACGAAGTACTCCTCCCTGTAGGGAAGGCGGATCCCAGCCATGGGACGGGCACTGTGATGGGTATGGACCTCGCTGAGCGGCTGGACCTCGCCGAGGTCCACAAGGATGTCGCAATGGCTGGTGCCCCTGAAGTTCAGCGTCTTGTTCGAGCTCCAGAAGGAGTTGCTTTTGCAGAACTCACCATCGGTGAGCACCCGCGACGCGTCCGGCAACGGTTGCCCTGCCTTCTCGAGGTTGCCGTACCACGTCTTCGTGGGAGCCGACGAGAAGGTGTAGGGCTTGCCCAGCGCGACGTTTGGCTCTGGATCGGCAGCCAGCACCGGTACGGTCGAGATGGCAAGCACTACGGCCGTGACCAGAGCCAACCAAACGGGAGCCATGCATTTCTTCATCATCTGGCTTGGTCCTCAGCTGGTAGCGGTTGCCCTCTGGGCGTGGAGGGGGAAGGTGATCTGGCCCGTGGTTCGCCTATGGGTGGCTGGTGATGCGTGGGAGTTCCACCATGTCGCTCTCGCCAAACTCCCAAAGCCACAGCGGGGTGCCCTTGCTTGGCACAGCGGCTCCCGCTTCGAGTTTCAGCGAACCGTCATGTGCCCCCGAGACCACGTTCGCCTGGCCGCCCTGCCAAGTGGCTCGGGCTCCGACCAAGTGGTACCGGAGGAAGAGCTTCGCGTCGAGCTGCACGCCCTCTTTTCCCGCCGTTTGC
>JABGQJ010000667.1 GCA_018648945.1 Victivallales bacterium | reverse complement strand
GCTTTGCCAAAGTCTATCTCCGCGTCGATGTCTGCGGGCTGACTCTGTATCCGACGACTGCTGGCAAACAGAACGCCGGAGACGGGCGTGATCCGGGATCGACCTATCTGGTCAACACTCTGGCCAAGTACGATCCCGCTGCTAAGACCATCGAGTTCGGACACAAGTACGGCCTCCAGGTCTGGGCCTGGGACACGCTGTTTGACGACGAGGCGACCATGGTCTGGACGGGCGACAAGGACGATGGTCGAAAGGAGCGCTTTGGCGAGTATCCCCTGAAAGACCCGTTCCTCGTCCAGAATCCGCAGTTCCAATGGGAACTCGACCCGCGCATCGACGCCAAGCAGCAAGCCCTGGCCGACCTCCCCGGCCGCAACGAGCCCATCACCGCGATCCGCATCACCAGCGACACCGACAGGAAGTGCCGGGCCAGTGCCGGCGATTTCGACATCTTCGTCAGCGCCGACAACCGGACGTACCGCAAGTACGAAGGCGGGCAACGGCTCGGCGGCACCGACACGAAGCCGCCCATCCTGCTGCTGGACGGCCTCCGAATCCCGGAACCGTACATCAAGCTCGTGTTCGCCGAAAACTGGCCTGCCGACAACAGCTTCACCATCTCGGGAGACCCTGAGTCCTTCGTGGAGTTGAGGTACGGCGGCACGTGGCACAAGGCTGTTGCCGACTATCGGGCGCAGAACGAGCCCCCCGAGCAGGGCGGATTCGACTTCGTGGCGGGCCGGTTCGCCTGGGACTTCAAGAACCGCGCCATGGGCATCGGCAAGTTCGCGCCGGAGCAGCGCCGCTACTACGGGATTGCGGAAATTGCATACCCGGAGGTTCGCGCCCACAAACTGGCAAAACTGCGGGAACTGGCCGCCTACAAGTTCGATGGATTCGCCTACTCCATCCGTAGCCACACCCTTGGCCCGGGTCCCCAGAACTATGGGTTCAACGACGTCACATGCGATGCCTTCAAGAAACGCCACGGAAAGGACATCCGGAGCGAGGAATTTGACCGCAAAGCCTGGCTGAATCTGCGGGCGGAGGCCGTCAACAGCTACCTTGCCGAGGCGGGGAAGCTCCTGCACCCGCGCCCGCTCTACATGGACTACCCCAGGCAGGAAAAGGGCGCGCCCTACATCCGCACCTACGGTGGTGTTCCGTTCCAGGCCGATGCCTGGGTCCGGGACAAAGCCGTCGCGGGAATCCGGATGCTCGGTTTTGCCGGGGATAAGCCCATTGCCCTGCCGTTCAAAGGGTCCGAGCATGTGCGACTCGTCCGGTTCGTCGACAACTGGAGCGTGCCGCCGGCCGATGGCTTCCGGGCCAACCTGCGCCGCTGGCTCGCGGATCCGGCTCTCCACGAAATCGAGTTCTACGAGACCCTTCTCTACACCCCGAAACCCGAATACCTCGCCATTGTCCGGGAAGAGCTCGCCAGAAGCAGGAAGGCACCCTGAGGATATTCCTCTTCGGCCCCCGCTCGCGACATGCCCTCGGACGACTCGTTGCCGAGCGCGGCGGCCCCCATCTGGAGGACGACGATGCGCGCAGCAGGGGCGGCGATCTCCCGTCTTCTGTCCCAGCCAAGGTGTGGCAGACATTCCTGTCTGCCCGTTTCCTCCCTGCCCGAGGCATGGACACGCATCTGCCTTCGCGCAGCCACGGTCCGTTCGGGGGCGACATGGAGCTTGGCGGAGTTTCCCAAGGGCAGACAGGAATGTCTGCCGCACCTTGTCGCTTCCCATGTCGATGATCCTTGCGCGGCTGCCATCTGGGGAACGACGATGCGCGCAGCAGGGGGGGAGCGCCGATCTCTTGTCTTCTGTCCCAGCCAAGGTGTGGCAGACATTCCTGTCTGCCCGTTCCCTCCCTGCCCGAGGCTGGGAAAGCGGTGGAGTACATTCACAGCAACCCGACCAAAGCCGGGCTCTGCCTTCGTCCGGAGGGCTGGCCATGGAGCAGTGCGGGCAGGGGGGAACCATGCAGCCGCTGACAGCTGGTGATGTGGTGACAGCGCGGGTAGCCGGGCCATGTGGGAGCGTGCCCGGGCGGGGGCTCGGCATGCCAGGCGTCGGTTCGAGCGCATCGCCTTCCCGTCGGCCAGACGCCCCGAAGAGCCGCTATGGATAGCGGCGTTCCCAGGCGCGATCCGTGCGACCGGCGGTTCCGGCTGCGCTACGGGAGAGCAACGAGGATGGCCCCCATTGGGCTACGCTTCGTCTCGCGCGTAGACGCGGATGTGGTCGATCTCGAAGTCACGAGGGTAGACCAGGTTTGGATCGATCTGCCCGATCCAGCCGGAATACTGGAAGAGGGCGACGAGAATGAACATCTTCTCCTGCGGGGTCGGGCCGACGTAGCTCTTGATGCGCTCGCCATCCAGGTACCAATCGATGCCCCCTTCCTGCCACGCCATGGCCCAGGTATGGAAATCAGCAGAGGCATCGATGGGTACGGAGGGTCGACTGTGAGCATCCGTCGTGAAGTGGACGTTCAGGTCCACCTCGCTGGCCGTGTCGGTGATGAGCCGCCCCTGCTGCTCGAAGATGTCGATCTCCCGCACCCCGGCGTCGAGACCGAGACGTCCTCCTTCCGGGGTATACTCCTGCTTGGTGGGATCGTGCTGGTGCAGCCAGAAGGCGCTCATCAGCCCCTCGCCGCGCGGGAGACGGCAGCGAATCTCGAACCAGCCATACTTCTGGGCGAACTTGTCGAGAATCTGGACCTCGTCCGTGGTCGCCCCGAAGCGATGGTCCGAGGTCTGGATGCAAGTCACGCAGGGAGTGCTCTTGCTGGGTCGGAACGGCAGATCTTCGGCGATCCGCAGCTTGAACACGCCATCCTCGATCACGTAATGGGCGTTGTGGTCCACCCAGCGGCTCTCCTTGCCGATCCGCTTGAAGTACTCCTTGCGCCCGGACCGGTAGGCGGGAAACCAGTACATGTCGTTCAGTTGCGGCCGGTCGAATTCATCCTGGAACGTCAGCCGCCAACCGGGCTTCTCGATCGATGTGTCAATACTCATCGTGTTCTCCATTCGCTGCCGCTTCACGGAATCTTCCCGGCGGTGACCCCACACTTCACGAGGGCCTTGACGAAGGGGTCCTTCTTCAGCCGGTAGTTCCGATTGTGGTAACGCAGTTCATAGTAGCCGGGCGTGTGACCGGGCAGAAGGTCAACTATGGCGTCACCAGTGGCGAACGTCAGGGTGATTCCCCCTCGGTCGCCGCACTTGTGATCCCTGTTGGCACGAGCAGTTCGAAGCACGGAGACCAGTTCTGCAACGGCTCTCTCGTCACCCGTGCTCACCGCGTAGCTCTGCGGCTCCTGATCCGCGCCCATGACCTCGGGTCCGGCATCGTGGGAAGGCCAGATGGTGATCTCGGCGTGGCTGGCCTTCCCCCGAGGCAGGGGGATCGGGCGATGGAACCAATAAAGGACCCCGAGCGCAAGGAGCGCGAACGTAGCCAGGATGCAGATCTTGACCACCTTCGCCACGCGCGCCGGTGCATGACCTTTGGGCGATCCCCCCGAGTTGCCGGCTTCCGGCCTGGGGTTGAGCCGTCCTGCCCATCGCACAATCGTGAAGTGCACGAACGTGCCGATCCCCCCCCAGATGGCCATATTGAGAACGGAGAGCCCGACCAGAAACAAGCCCATGCCACCAACAGCCAGGAGGGGTAGGGCGAGCGCTAGAGCAGGGAGACTTGCGAACCGGGCCACGTCCGGCGCGAGGAAGAGGAGCAGGGAGAACGCCACACCAAGGGCTGTGCCGACCAGAGTTCCCAGGGAGTAGCGCCCGTGCCAGAACAGCGCTGCAAGGAGGCCGATCATGCTGAAACGGCGGTCCTTCTTGCGCGAGACACCACCCCGCGGTTGCGGCAGAGCCAGTCCGTCACCATCGACCTGCTGTGAGATGCCGCCATCGGGCCGCCCGTGCTCCGGGTCAGGTTCGCCGTCTCTCTCCACAGCATCACAGCGACGTCGGCGCGCGATACGGAAATGAACCAGGGCTCCCAACCCGCCCCAGATAGCCATGTTCAGCACCAATGGGGGGAGCATCCCAAACCAATCAGGGGGGCCTTCGCGAGGCGTCGCAAACCCCAGAAGCAGGTTGGGGAAATTCACCAATAGCACGAGCAGAGCATCCGACCTGAGGAAGAAGGGTATCCAGAATAAGGGCACGTGACCTGGCAGGGCTTCTGGTCAGTGTCGTTCGTTCTCATGGCTGTCTCCCGTATTCATTCGCC
>JABGQJ010000666.1 GCA_018648945.1 Victivallales bacterium | reverse complement strand
CTTCTTCAACCCATTCCTCTGGCTGGCCAATGCCAAGATCCGCAGTCTGCGCGAGAAGGCTGTGGACGAGATGAGTCTGGCCAATCTGGATGGTGATGCAAGGGACTACAGCGGCGCTCTGGTCGACATTGCCGAACTCACCCTCGCCCGCCCCCGCTTCAGCCTGCGGCTCGTGGGAATAGTGGAGTCCAAGAATGCCCTTGGCGACCGGATTCGCCACATCCTCTCCCGCCCCTTCCCCCGTTCCGCCAGACTGGGGCTGCTCGGACTTGTCGCCATCGGCGCCCTGGGGGCCGCGCTGTTGCCCATGCAACGGGACGACGAACCGCCGGTGCCACTCCCAGAATCCTACGAGGACGCCAAGGGATCCGTCAACCACCAGGTTGAGATCGGTGCCAGCACGTTCCGCCTTCGTTCCGTGGCCCGCTACAGCCGCGAGGGAAACGCGATTGCCCGCGCCCCTGACGGTACCGAACTGGCGGAAATGCCAGCTCTTCCGACCTACCCAGAGGCCGCCAAATGGATGGACATCGCCACCATCCAGTGGGATCCGAGCCCGGAGGCCTACGATCTCGTCGAGTTGCGCGTGTTCGACCACGAGACACGGCGAGACGTGCTGGCAGCGGAATGCCTCAATTTCGGTTGCTCCCACGATGGCGCCACCCTCACCATCTACAGCATTGGCCGTCACCTTCCCGACAGCCTGGACATCTGGGTGCGGGTTGCGCACAAGCAAGACGGGCAGCAGGTCCACACGCTGAAACCAGTCAAGGACCGAGTGGTGGGCCTTGGGAACGAGATGGGATCACGAGTCAAGATCGTGGGCATCACACCGGGGACCATCCTCCACCCGGGAGCAGGGAATTCCCCCCCACTCAAGCTACGGAACCATGCGGCAACATCGGTCGAGCTCGACTTCATCCGTTCCGACGGGAGGCATTACCAAGTCTGCGCTGTGGGCAAGGACGGCCGACGCGTGTTCCCCCGGAGCTACGGTCGTCCTGGCTTCGCGCCCAGCAGGCAGTTCCACACGTTCCCCATAGCCATGGAGGGCATCGACCACTTCGAGCTATCGCCATTGACTGGGCTGGATAGCCTCTTCTTCGACGGAGTAGCCCTTCCCGTCCGCTCGGCCCCGTTGGACCCGCCACGGGTCATTCGCTTTGAGGTGGGCGGCAGGCCAGGCGTACATCGCGACAGGACGTTGCCTTTCGCCCCTGCCGAACTCAGCATCGCGGAAGAGCCACGTACGATGGACCGCGGCGACGGCAACGGCAAGACCACCGATGGATCCCAGGCAACCGGGGCGACGCGCACCGCCCTTCTCCTCCACAAGCCGGGCCTGCGTTTCATGGCCCCCAGAGCCATCGCCTACGACAAAGACGGCAAGCCGCTGAAGGCTCGGCAAAGCCTTCCAGACTCGTCCCTACTCCTCCTGGAAACCCAGAGCAGTGCCAGCGAGATCCACACCGTCGAGCTGCACCTGGACCAAGGATACTTCCCCTCCAAACCACGTTTCGTCGGTGTCGCGAACAACGTAGACCGGAAGCTATGGGACAAGAACGGCAAGACAATCGGGGATTTCGCCTACCAGACACGGCGCAACCACGCCCTCGTGTTCGACTTCCCCATCACGGAAAAGCCGATCCACTTCCTGCCCTGCGACTACACGGTTCCCGGCAGCAGAGCGCGCCCCGGAGAATGCCACCCATTTTGGGGTTCCACGATCGTTGACCGCTACGATGGGAGACAGCGCGTCATCATCAGTGCGGTACTCGGGCCATCGTACATCCCAGGATGGGGACTCGGTCTGGGCGACAAGACAGGTCTTCCGGACCGTTTCGGGTTCACACTCAAGTACTACCATGGTCCGAGACGTGGGTTCCACTTCTCCTTCCGCGGTCCGTTGAGCCCTGGGCAGAAGGCTGAGGACAGCGGCAAACCCTACGCACTGACCGTCTACGAGTCCACGGACATCGACTGGCAGCACGAGAAGAAGATCCATTTCACACTTATCGGCCCGGATTCCCTGCGCCGCGACACCCCGCTCGTGTATTACACCCACTCCGGCCAACGGGTCGTCATCCCATCCACACTGCACTTCCAGAGGGAGGCAAGGGTGCAGCGGGACAGGACCGTTCTCGACTTCGACGTGTTCGACGTTGGTCTGGCAGACATCGCTGTGTTTGGTTCTGAGATCCCCAGCCAAGTCTCGGTCTCCGGGATCAAGACGCAGTTCCCTTCGGAGGGGGAGACGGCGAGGCGATCTGGGACGGATCGCCTGCATGGCTTTGTCTATGCGAGACCCGGAAGGAAGTGCAGCGAGCAGACGCTGGCGCGGTTCCGCAGCCTTGCCATGGGATTCGCCAAGGAGCGATCCGCATACCAGCACATCCTTGGCGTCCAGGCAGGGCTCAAGGGGAAGTGGCCGGAGTTCGTGGGCATGGGGCTGGCCATTCTCTCGGGGGAGTATCCCGGACTCGTTGGTTACACCGGGCAGAACGGGAGGACAGCCCACCATGTCGATGTGGAGAGCGCAAAGCACCGGACCAACCTGAGCATTATCACATCCCTGAGGCACATCCCGGTCCTTGACGCCAGCCATCTGGACGGACTGGCGCTGGCGATCCGGAGGGCGAACGACCACCGAACACTACGCCCCTTGTTCCATCTGTTCTGGAGGACCGATCGCCTTGCAGCGATCGCGGCCTGCAAGGAACTCGCAACGGATGACAGGCCCTGGGTCTGGCTCCCCGCAATGGAGAAGTGGGGAGAACTGGAAGCCAAGGCAGTGCGGGAAGGCTTGGTTGGCGAGCGCAGCAACCCGGAGAACTACCCCGAGCGCATCCAAATGAGGATGACTCTCAGCAGGTATGCGCCGCCGGGAATCACCCCGGCAATGGTTCAGGCAGCCGACGATGCCATATTCCCGGACCTGTTCACCGCCCGCTTCCTGTATACGGAGCACTGGAGATTCCACGAGCTGTGGGACCGGATGGTCACTAGGCTGGGACGTGAGAGGGCAACTGAGCTGTCCATGGAGCTTCTGCAGGAACTGGCCAGGCCCTCGGTTCAGCGGATGTTCCTCAGTGACGCCCTGGACCGCGACAACTCCGACACTCTGGCGCGGCTCCTCGTCCATGTGACCTACCACATGAACGCATGGTACGGACTCAACCTGCGTGGGCTCCGGAAGGACAACGCCGGGGAGTACAACAACCGCTGGATGACGCTCCACAGATCCAAGAAGGCGGCGGAGCTACAGGCTCTGGTACGAGAGGTCTTGCAGTGGTGGCGGGAGAATCCGAACGCAAAGCCCCTGCCTCTGGTGTTCAAGGGACGGGTTGTGGATCCAGAAGGGAAAGGGATCGCTGGGGCGGAGATTCGAGTTCAGCGTTTGCGAAGGACGAAACCAACCGAGTACAGGGGGGCTGAGACTCTGGCTCTGACCAGCAAGCCAGACGGCAGCTTCGTTCTCCCCAACCCCGACAAAACAGCCGGTTACACGCTCCGCATCCGTGCAGATGGGTACGAGCCCAGGGATCACATTTCAGCATGGTTCAGATCGACCGGGGAACACGAGTTCGGCAGGAATGGCGATGTGGAGCTGACACCGAAGTAGAAAACCCGGCGGCGGAGCATCCACGGGGCACCCCGCCGCAGTCTGCGACTCACAGAGTGGAAGCGGCGTCTCGCCGCTTGTCTTTCCGTCTCCCAAAGCGGCAAGATGCCGCTTCCACTCTCGCCAGCGCCACTCCCACGTTGGTGGTTACCTCGGCACGCGCTAGGCTATAGGGAACCAATCCGAGGAGTTGCTTTGTGAATGCCAGAACCTGTCTCGCTGCTACCATGATCTCTCTCACCAGCCTTGCATTGCCAATGGCGGAGTTGAAGCCCGGGGCGGCGATGCCGGAGATCTCGGCGGCGGCGGTGGCGGATCGGGGGGCGTTTGCGGTGCGGGCGTACCACCAGCATGTGTTCCCGGAGCGGCAGCCGATGGCGGTCTTCCACCACCGGCTGAAGCAGGTGGCGCAACTGAAGTACAACATGGTCGTGTTCGGCATGGGGCACCCGGGAGCGGCGGCGATCACCATGCACAAGGACGGGAGCATCACCCCGCTCGGTTGCAGCACGGAGGACATGCGGGAGCTGGTCGCCCATGCGGTGGAGTTGGGGCTGGAACCGGTGTTCGAGATGAAGTTCGTGGGCAAGCAGATTCCGCTGATCGAGGAACTGCTGGAGGAGCATCCGGGGCTGGTCATCGA
>JABGQJ010000665.1 GCA_018648945.1 Victivallales bacterium | reverse complement strand
AGAGAGTCGGGCAGACGCTGTCGATGGCGGGGTCCAGGTGGATCACCTCGCGGTTGCCGTAGCGGTCGATCACATAGATCCCGAAACGGTCGCGCGGCGCATGGGCGCAGAGAATGTGGTCGCGGCTGATCGGCACGGGATCGCGGAAGCACTCGGAGATGGGCCACATGCCCGGCCACGGCACCTCGGGCGTCAGACTCGTAATGGCTTCCTTCTTGAAGCGCCCCTTGTCGATATCGAGCAGGGCAATGGGGCCGTTGAGGTCTCCGAAGTGGGAGATCAGGGTCGCGCACAGCTCGTTCGTGCCTGGTACCTCGCGCCCGTTGGCGTAGCCGTTGGGTTGGATGATCGTGTTGCCGAAGAGCAGCTCCGGCTTGGTGCCGTCCGGGCGGATCGCCCAGAGCGTGTGGCTGAAATCCGCCCCCTTGTCAACGTACTCGGAACGGGTCCAGGCCAGGCGGCCATCACTCATCACCGACGGCGCCCACTCGCTCAGGTTGGCGTAAGACAGTGGGCGCATGTCGGTGCCATCGGGGTTCATGCGGAAGAGGACGAAGGCTTGGGGACGCCAGCACAGGAAGCGGGCACGGCACCGGGTGCTGATGAAGGCCAATCCGCCATCCGGCAAGGGGCACGGCCAGAAGTCGTGGAATGGCCCCTTGGTCAACTGGCGCACCCCGCCTCCGGCCGCATCCATCGTCATGATCCGGAAGTAGTCGTCCCGCGCCGGTCGGTGGGAGAAGTAGATCCGGGACCCATCAAAGGTCGCCATCGGGGTGCGGGACACGCCCTTGCCCGATTCGAACAGGCGCGCGACCTTGGCTCCCTGGGGGGCGAGCATCCCATCCCGTATGGGCACGTCCAGCGAGCAGATCGCGCCCCCTGGTCGCCAAGGGGAATCGAGGATGACGCTGTAGTTGTGCGACGGATGGAAGGGATGGCGTTTGGCGAACAGCAGGCGCTGCAACGGGGCGAGATCGGGATCACGCAGGTAGGCCGCGCGCTTGAGTTGGCGCCAGCGGAAGAACCGGTCGCGGGGGCTCAGAGTCTCGCTCTGGAGGAGCTTGGCATGCTCGCGAATCCGGGCGGTTTCCACGCCCTTGCCAGCCAGCCGAGGCAGCAGCTCGACGAGTTCGGCCTGGACACGGCCAGCGGGATCGTAGCGCAGCAGGCGCAGGCGACCGGGCGACCCCCCGACCTTCATCTCCACCTGCCGTTCGGAGCCAACCGAGCCCGTGAGCAGGGGCAGGGAAACTCGGCGCGACTGCCCAGGTGCGACTCGCACCTGCCGGACATCCCCGCCGCTCTTCAGCGTGACGTCCACCGCCTGGTCTCCCGTGCCCCCGATTTCGAGGACAAATGCCTTGGCGTCCGCGATTTCTCGCAGGTATCCGCTCCCGGGGACGAACCGGACCGCTCGGCCTTCGGCTGGCGTATGACGTCCGCCCATGCCCAAGCCGATTCGCAGTCCCTCTTCCTCCCATTTCTCGAACCATGCCAGAGGTAGCGCCACCTCGAATTCGGTCAGCGCTTCGTTGTGGTGCACAACCAGCGGCTTGGCCTCCAGCAGCTTCGCCCCACTCTTGCCGACTCGCTCGAAGGTTCGGAACTCGCCGCCCTTGCTGGTCAATGTCACCGCTCCGCAGCCTTCGCCGCCCATGGTGGAGACCACCGCCAGATGCGCGCTCAGCAGGCGGTTGGTCTGGATGCCGAGAAGAAGCTGGTCGCCAGACACGGCCGCCTGGACGCTGGTCTCCACCAACGGCCCCAGCTCGAAGTCATAGGGCCACGCCACGCGCGCGACGCCACGGGACGTCTTCTGCCACCACGCGTCATCCAGGGCTCCATCCAACACGGGACGACCGGCCAGCGTGGGCAAGGGCAGGACATCCTCCGGCGCGCGGCGGGGGTATTCCTTGACGCGCCCATTGTATGGTACCAAGCGCGAACTCAGATCCGCGTGCCCCGCCACCTTCAGCCACGCATGCTCCTCGCCCAGGAACGCATGGTGCAGCAGCTCATCACCCTTGCTGGCCAGAACCGAGGTGGTGGGCGCGCCCTGCTGCTTGGTGGGAATGGGGTCGGCCTGGCCGAAGATCTCGATCTCGTCGATGCGCGGCATCCCCCTGGCCGCCAGGATCCGGATGCGCAGGCGCTGCGCCTGGACGGGCTTCAGGTGAATGTCCTTGGCCCCGCCAACCACCGGCTCCGTACTGCGGAACACAGTCTGCCAGGAGTCGGGGGCAGCAGTGCAGACCGCAATCTCGTACTCGGTCGGTGCGCGATCCAGATAGGTATTGCTGGCATCGTTGCCGAACGCCACGTGGGAGACCCAGAACACCCCATTCAGGTCGATCTCGGCCCAAGCGGGGACGGCGTTGGCAATCCAGCTGTTGCCGTTGCCGGCTTTCCCGTCGTTCAGGTGTGCCGTGCGATGGGACGCATAGCCTGGCAGCAACGACGAAGCGCTGGCTTTTGCCCCCTTGCGCAGCGCCAGATTGGGCAGCCCAAACGCGTTCTGCGCCCGTGCCGCCAATCCAGCCGGGACATCGGCCAGCCGCTGACCTGGTTGCGGGGCGGGCGGGGGCTTGCCCACCACCCCTTGGAACGGCCCGGCCCGGCGGCTGGCGGTCACCGGCCCACGAACTTCGTGCACCGTCCGCCAGGCTGCGCCGTCGGTGGAGATCTGGACAGCCAGGTGGCTGGGCACGCGGTCTGCGTACTTCGCTTCGCGGTCTCGCGAGAAGACCACGCGATTCACCTGCATGCTCTTGCCGAAATCCACCTGCACCCACTCCGCGCCGGCGGTGGCGGCGATCCAGGAGTGGCCGTTGCCATACAGGCCGTCATTCAGATGTGGGATCTGGTGCTTCTCGTAGCCTTCCAGGCACGAAGAGGCCGACACCTTGGCCCCCTTCTGCCGAGCCAGATTCAGCTTGCCGTCCGGACCATACACTTCCAGCTCGTCCAGGCATGCCTGGGTTCCCGAGTTGGTGGCCATGATCCGCAGCCGCACGGCTTGCGCGGAGCAGGCGGGGAAGGTCAGCGCATTCGGCTGTCCCCCATCGATCGCCTGGCGCAGCACGGCTGTCGGCACGGCAAGGCACGCGGCCATGGGGAACACAACAAGAGCAATCCGCAAGAACACGGTCAACTCCGGGGTTGCAGGTACAGGCGAAAGGGGTACGCGACAAAGCTAACCGCCGCGTGGTCAACGGGCAAGCCGAGGCCGAAGAGAGTTCGGCGACCGACTGGCTCGGGAAAAGGGGATTGGGGATGGTGCCGTGATCCCGATGGACATGCGCGACCTTGGGCCCGACGACTCGTCGATGAGGTGGCCGCGATTGCCAGGCAGTGCAAGAACAAGTGATCGCCTAGGCGCACTTGCCACGCGATGGGGTATGTTCTCCGGCGCCGTGAAGATCGCCCTGGAACTGGTTGGCTTGCTTGGGAGCCTGCAACGTTGGCGTACCTCGTCCTCTGTGTCATTTGCACCAGCTGCTTTGGCCTTTGCTACAAGGTCGCTGGCCGCCGAGGCTGCCATGCTCCCATGGTGCAACTGGCCATGTTCACAGCCTGTAGCGCCGTGGCAGCAGCATGTGGTATGCGTGCGGGGGGACTCGTGTTCCACCCCTGGGTTGCGCTTGCCGGGCTGTGCGGGGGGATCTGCATGTCCCTGGCCGTATACACGTTCTTCGTGGCCATGCGTCAAGGCGGGCTGGCCGTGGGCTGGACTTGCGTCAACTTCGGAGTGGTCGTGCCGGTCCTGGCCTCGATGATTGTCTGGCACGAGATCCCATCCAGCCGACAACTCGCCGGGCTGGCTCTTCTGCTGCCCTGCATTCTGCTGTTCTCGGACCTGCATCTGCAAGTGACTGGCGACCGGCGCCGGTGGGCGATTCTGGTGGCCATCGCGACTATCCTCTCCGGGGGGTCATCGGTAATGGTGAAGGTCGCGAGCGAGCTGCCCAATCATCTGCCGGTCGCGCGCGCGGTTGGCGCTAGCATCAGGCTCAGTTACCTGGCCTTTGCCTACGCCACCGCTGCCATCGTCCTCTTGTTCACCATCGACCGGAAGCGCATCGCGGTCCGCTCCTTCGAGACCGCGTTCGGGATGGCGATGGGCATGCTGAATCTGGCGGCAACCTGGTGCCTGATCCAGTCGCTGGGCTCTCTCCCCGGCATCGTGGTCTTTCCGGTCAAATCCGCCGGCGGCTTGGTGCTGACCGCCATCGGTGCCGTGGTCGTCTGGCGGGAGCGCCTAACCAAGCGGCAAGTC
>JABGQJ010000664.1 GCA_018648945.1 Victivallales bacterium | reverse complement strand
GGAATCTGGTGGATTGCCCGGGCATTCGCCTGTTCCTGCAGGAAGGCATGGATTGCCCGCGTTTCCACATGCGGCACCCCGGCAAGACCGGTAGCCCTTCCAACGTCTGCCGCTTCGCCTGGCTCGCCCCCGATCAGTGGTACCACGTCGCAGTCGCCTGGAAGGCAGCGACCGGGGAAGTGGACATCTATGTCAACGGTTGGGCGCAGCAGAGGACGAATCTTGCCACCTGGAAGGTCACGGCCACAGGCGGCACCCTTGATCTCGGCGGCATTCTAGGCAAGGACGCAGAAGCGGCCACGATCCAAGTGCGTGAGCCTGAGCTTCGTGCTTGGCACATGACCGAACCCCAACTCCGCACCGCCCTGCGCGGGCGCACCTTTCCCGATGGCGGCGAAGGTGTCCGCAAGAAGCTGGAAGCGCCCCTTGATCTATCCAAGTTCAAACTCACCCCCATCTTCGAGACGGATTTCACCAAGCCCCTCCCTATCATCCACGAGGACACCCTTTTCGACGGCGACAAGCGCGTGCGCGAGCCCAAGCCCGGCGAATGGGTGCTCGAAGGTCCGGCCAAAGCCTTCACCAAAGACGGCCAACTCACCATCGACAACCTGGACACCGGGGTCCTGGACCATGCCGTACTCTGGCTGCCGCGCACCTTCCCAGAGAGCTTCCTGGTCGAGTACGACATCACCATCGAAAAGCCTGAGGAAGGCCTCGCCATCCTCTTCTGCGCCGCCCGTCCCGTCGATGACCCCACTGGCAGCATCTTCAAGCCCGGCCTGCCCCGCCGCAATGGCACCTTCCAGACCTACATCAGGGGCGAAGTGAACTCCTACCACGTCTCCTACCTTTCCGCCGGTCCGCGCAACTCCAGCATCCCCGGCGCCCGGCGCACCGCCAATGTTCGCAAGAACAGCGGCTTCTGGCTGGTCGCCTCCGGCGACGACCAGATCCAAGGCCACGGCTACGGCCGCGTCCCCCACCATATCCGCCTGCTCAAGGTCAAGAACCACCTCCAGGTCGAAGTGAACGGCAAGCTCTCGGTCAGCTTCACCGACGACGGCAAGACCTACGGCCCCGTCTGGGGCGACGGCTACATCGGCCTCCGCCAGATGAACCACATCCTCTCCGCCACCTACCAGAATCTCCGCGTCTACCGGGTGGACGCCCGGTGACTTAGGGCACGTATCGAGGAGGAGTGTAGTGCCTTCGGCCAAACGCAGGAAAGCAAAGCTCTGGGTGCTGGTGGGGTTCCTCCTGCTGGCGGCGGTCGCGATCCCGCGCCTTCTCACTAGCTTTCGCCGGGGCATCATGGCCAGTGAGAGCCCATATATGATGAAGCTGATCTTGGTCGGTCTCCACATGTATGCCGAGGAGAACGACGGCTTCTTCCCGCCAGAGGATGGTATCGCTGGCCTCCGCAGACTCCTCGCGATCGAGAACTTCGGCCCCGAGCTGCTGGCGTGCTCCGACATATTCCCCGCGGCAACCAACATCCGTGATGTGGAAGAGGGCAACACGTCCTACATCTACATCGGGGGACACAGTCTGAGCAGTCCCCCGCGTACCATCCTCCTTATCGAGAAGCTCGCACCAGGTCAACCGGTGGCCCACGTTGGGTTGGCGGACGGCAGCGTTGTTGGGGTGAACGACATCGCGAAACCGTAGGAGACCGGCTTCGTGGCCGGGAGCGCTGGCTTCCAGCCGGCGTCTTCCCTCTCTCCCTGCGGCGCGGGCCGAACCGGAAAAGTGCACCGGGGCCCGGCGCACCTACCTGGGAGCCGGAGTCTTGACCGGATACGCCTGGGAGGGCCAGACCGAGTCGCGCTTCCCGTGAAGCACGAGGCCCCCGCCTTCCACGACATGGGCCCGATATTGTGCGCCAGCGCGAACGCAGTGGGCCCGGTCCTCCCCGGTTTCGTCTTGCCTCAGAACGCGCCGGCGCCGCCGAGTTCGGCGATCACCGCCTTCCAGGCCTCGATCATCGCCAAGCCAGCCTTCCAGCATCCATAGGCCGCAACGACAGTGACGATCAGGATGACCGCACCCAGCAGCCATTTCGCGCGTCGGCTCAGCAGCGGCGAGCGGCAGACCAGCGGCAGGGCGAACGGCCCAAGCACGGTCAGCGCGAGGACCAGAATCCACAGAGGCCGGTAGTACCAGGCGGCAATGCGGGCCTCCTGGGGTCGGGCACAGTACCGGCAGTACCTGTCTGAGGCATCAATCTCCCTGCCGCATGCGTGGCACGCTGCGGGAGAGGATGTCGTCCCTCTCGGTTCCTCACGGTTCCCGGCATCCATTCGCAGTCCTGGGTTCGTTGTTCGCGTGCTGCTCTTCGCGCCCCATTGGGATCTCACAGTTTCCCGTGCTTTCTCCAGCAAGTCGTCGATGTCAGAGGGCGTGTCGAGGATGGCCGCAGCACCCCGTCGCGCGGCCCCCTCATGAACGGCCTCGCCGCCAAATGCTGTCACGAAGATAAAGGGCGGCAGCTCGGGTACAACCGAAAGCCAAGGTATTGCCTTGGTCCCTCGCACCTCGGGCACGCGGATACCCAACCACCATTCCCGGGGGCCCCGCCCCGATGGCGGGAGGCAAGCACGTTTCCCCACTGCTTCGGGCTTGCTGCCCTGCCAATGGCGCTGGATGGTGGTACTGTTCCGACAGCCCTGCGGAGCAGTCCAGCACAATGGGTGGAGCCCATGCAATCTCAGTCGACAGCACAACGTAAGCAGGCTCTCCGCCAGCGTCACGGCGTCGAGTTCGTGGAGTTCTTCCGGACCCACCACTGGGCCAGTTTCAGCGCCCTTCCGGTCGTGGCCGAGCGGTGCGGCATGACTCCCGACGAGTTGGGGCGCCTGATGGCAGAGGAAGTGTGGCAACTGCAGAAGCCGCCCGCCTTGGCGCGCCAGAATCAGCCCGTGGCAGACCTGACGCTGCTCGACGCTGTCACCCACTCCGAGACCTGCCTCGACGCGTTCGTGCGCGACTTCAAGGGAACTCCTGCTGTCTGCCCGACCCAGGTCACGTGTCGGGTCGCCAAGGACCGTCTTCATTTGCGGGTTGCGTGTGCTGAGGGGCGGATGGACAACATCGCTTTCGCTGCCCGTGGCCCGACTGACCCGGATGCGGAGAGCCTGCGGGCGGGTGATACCGAGGCGCTGAAAGACGCCGCCGCATGGCAGGGGGGCTCGGATTGCTTCCTCAAGTGGGCGCGGGCGGTTGGCGTCCGCCAAGAGAGCATCTTCACCAACGACTGTCTCATGATCGCCCTGACCGCCGTGTCCGCTGGCGATTGCCCAGCATATCTTGCGCCCGTGCGGCACGCGAGGAACCCCCTGTCCATGGTGGTGAATCCGCCGAGCCGGTCAAGCGTGCCGCGCGTCCACATGGAGGGGAGCTACTACTACATCGCCGTAGCCCCGACCGGGCAAGTTGTGGGGGCGTTCCACGACCCCTGGGACGGCGGCGTGTTCTGGCCGTGCTGGAGATCTGGCGCGACAGCCAGCGTATCTCGAACGGATGAGGGTTGGGCCGTGGACTTGGCCGTGCCTTTGGCGAATCTGGAGCCGCTTGCGGTACACGGGAGCGTCTGGGGCGTTGACGTCTTCCGTCGCCGACCCGCACGCGGGGCTGAGTCGGCTGAGTGGAGCCGCTCTGCGGACTCGGTCTTCTTCAGGCAGACGGGCAACGATCTCGGCGAAGGGCGTTTCCTTTCGACCACCGAGGAGTTCGGCGCGCCGGGGATCCGACACGCCTACATCGCATCCGAGTTGCCCTTTGTCGATCGCATCGAGCCCCGGGACGTACCGAGCATGACGGTCCGTCGAAGCACAGACGACCACCCCGATGACCCGTGGCACGATGCCGCAGAGGTCAGTGACTTCTGGTTGGATCAGACCGGTGCGGCCCCGGTGTCGGAAACGAGCGTTCGCTTGTCGTATGACCGGGAATTCCTGAACGTCCGCTTCGTCTGCCATGATCGCGACACCGCGAACCTACGGGTGGTGAGCAAGGAGGAGGAGCTAGCGAAGTATGGTGCCGGTAACCGCCGAGCCAACTATCTGGACCGCCGCGAGGCCTTTGGTCTGGACTGGGGCGACTATGTCGAAGTCATGCTGGCACCGGGGATTTCGGGAGCGGATATCTACCACGGCGGCACCTACACCATTCTCGTGAATTCGCGGGGTGACGTGCTGAAGCGCTACTATGATCCCTACGGTTGCTGTGCTCTGAGCGAGGGGGAGGCATGGCAGCCGGATCTCGGCGTGGAGATCCG
>JABGQJ010000663.1 GCA_018648945.1 Victivallales bacterium | reverse complement strand
CGCTCCAGGCCAAGGTGGTGAAGCCGGTTCCGTTCGCAGCGATTGGCGTCGCCTTGCAGGATGATGCCGGAGCCAGGAATGTCATGGATCAGATTGTGGGACACCTGTATGCCCTGGCAGGTCTCGTCGGCGAGGACGATCGCTGCATCGGTGCCCCGCTGTTCGCCGGTTTCGGCAATCCAGCAGTTGCGGATCGCGGCGCTATGGGTCCGGGCAAGCTGAATCGCGCTGCCCCCTACATGGCGGAAATCGCAGCCATCGATCCGCAGCCCATGCCCCTGGCTCGCCCGGATCGCAGTCCCTGCGCAGAGCGTGAAGCGGCATCCCTCGAACGTGCAGGCAACCGCCTGTCGGATGCGCACCAAGTCGCCTGCCGATCCCCGGAACTCGATGCCGACGAAGCCCAGCGCCCCCTGCTCTCCCGCGCCGCCCTGGATGCTGAGCAAGACACCGGCGCTTGCCACTGTGACATCGCGTGCCGGTCGGCAGTCAGGCGGCGGCAGCAGGTGGAGGAGGCCCCCGTCCGCCACCCACTCGCCAGGTGCGTCCAGTTCACTGCGCAAGCCAGTCACGAACCCGCGCGTGCCAGGCTCGATTCCGGTCTGCGGAAGCAGATGGATGGTCCGGTCGGCGCGATTGGCGGCGGTGACCCGGACGCGCCGTCGTCGGCCGCCGTCCGGCCAGATATGCAGGACTGCCTGGGATAGCTTGCCCCAGGAAGCAGCGGCCATGCCCTCGGCTCCGTTCAGGTGCAGACGGAGCGTTTCCGCTGTGGCTGCCGTTTTGGCCACGTGGAAGCACCCGCCACTGCGCGGGTGGATGGCATCTCGATTGGGATAGCGGGCGAGCGGCAGAGCTTCGTCGTCGCAATAGATCGCGGCATTCCCCGCCTCGGGCCACTTGGCAGTGAAGACCCCCGCTGCGCCCCGTTGCCAGTTCGTCAGCGGCACATCGCCGCGCACGACCACGTCTGCCTCCGGGGCGGCGGCGTAGGTGATGGGATTCTGCGGCGTGCCGAGATCCTCCGGGCCGAAGGCAATCCCGTTCGGCAACCGGTACTCGCCAGCCCCCAGAATCACGCGCGTCTCGCCCATCAAGAGCCCCTTGGCTCGCAGGTCGCGAATGGCCTGCTTTGCCCGAGCCAGAGTTCGGAACGGGCCCTGGTCACCCGTCAGGGCCGCCTTGGGCTGAAGCCCAGACGACTGATCGTCGCCCCCGGGCGACACAAAGTACTGGCTCCCCGCCCCGCAGATGCCGGAGAGCAGGAGGGACAGCAGGTAGACTGCGCGCGCGGCGCGGGAGATGGGCATGGGCCTTGCCTCGGGTCAGGAACATCGGGCGCGATCACTGGACAGTGCCCCCTATTCTAGCGCCATCTTCCTCCCCTGTCTGCGGCGCCGCCGAACAGCAACCCAATCCCACGGGGAGAACTCTCTGCCGTGGTCAGCTCCCAGCGCCAAACGGGTAGGTGGTGGGGATGGTCACGGGGAGACGGCCGGGAGTCGGGATTTCGCCGAAGAGCGCGGCGACGGTCGCGGCGATGGACTCCGGGCAGTCGTGGTCGTAGGAGCAGAGCGTGGCGTCCGCCTTGGGCAGACCTTGGAGGACATAGGGGTTGCCGAAATCGAGCAGGGCCAGCTGCTGGTCCGTCGCGGCGGTTTGGCGGATGAGCTCGGCGCAGCCGGGGGCGAGCCGGACGCTGTCCTCATGGTAGCAGACCACCCGGGGGAAGAGGCCGAAAATGACCGTGTGGGCGTCTTTCACTGCCGCCCAGGCATCGTCGGTATCGTCGAGGGCGATGTGGCGCACGTCTGGGAGTCGCTTGCGCAGCTGGTGGAGGAAGCCGGGCACGCCGGGGCCACCATCGCTGGCGCTCTGCGCGTCGTTGCCGCTGCCGGCTGCCCCGCCGTGGGTGACGACCACGCAGTCGGCGCCTTCGGGAACTCGCAGAGGAAGGGCGGCGGTCTCAAGGGCCGTGATCGACTGCTGGGCCACCTGCATGGCAAAGGCGCGGTTGTCTGGCGTGGCCACCCGCTCGGCCAGGCAGTTCACATCGACAAGGGGGTTGTCGAAGAGGCCAAGCCAGCGCTTCCGGGCGAGGATGCGGGCCACGGAGGCATCGATCTGGGCCATGGGGATGCGCCCGGAATCCACCGCCTCGACCAGGGCCTCGTGCGTGATCGCTGGATCGCTTTGATAGTCCTGCAGGGCGATGTCGTGCCCGGCCAGGACCGTGCGGATGGCGGACTCGGCGATGCCGAACTCGTCCTTCATTGGCTTCATGGTCAGGCTGTCGGACATGATCAGCCCTTGGTACCCGAGTTTCTCCCGGAGCAGCCCGGTAATCACGCCCCGGGCGATCGTCGAGGGCTCGACCCGGCCGGGGGTCAGGGCCGGGTAGTGGACATGATTGGTGCAGACCCCGCTTAACAGGTCCTGCTCGATGGCCCGGCGGAACGGCAAGAGATCGAGGCACCATAGGGTGTCCGCGTCGCGCGCATCCACCGGGATCCGGATGTGCGAGTCGTCCGCCGTGGCCCCGTGTCCGGGGAAGTGCATGCCGCAACTGATGGCCCGGCCATCGGCGATGCCCCTCAGCATTGCCAGTCCCAGCTCCGCGACCAGTTCGGGATCGTCGCCAAAGGCCCGGGTATTGATGATCGGGTTGGCTGGGTTGGTGTTGACATCCAGGCACGGACTGTCGATGATGTGGCACCCGTAGGCGCGTTGCTCGCGCGCCTCGCGATACGCGACCTGGTAGGCCAGTTCGGGCGAGCGGGTCGCCCCGATCCGCATCTGGCCCCCCTGCAGCAAGCCAGTGCCGCAGGAGGTGGTGCTTGAGCCGAAGGCGATCAGGGCCGGCACCCGAGCCACGCGCTGCAGGTGGTTCAGCGTCTCGGCGACTTCGGTCGCCGACAGCTCCTTCATGCCGAAGTAGAACGCACCCGCCGTGCCGTTTCTGAGCATCCTCTCCAGGATCTCCCGGTCAGGATACCGGACCATCAGCATCTGGCCGATCTTCTCGGCGGTAGGCAGAGTCGAGACATTGGGCATGGTCGAGCCAGTCATTGCCTGGTTCCCCTGTGCTGCTTCACGGGTTCCGCGTGGATGCCGTAGGGCGCTACCATAGAGCCAAGTCCGGGACATGCCCGGCTGGGCTGCCCAGATTCGCTTTGGAGATGGCCACGGGCTCCGGTTCGTCGCCCCTGTTGCACCGCCGGGCGCAACGAACGATGCCGCAGAACTCTATGGAACCAGTTTGGGGGTCGGTGAGTCTACGCTCAGTGGTTGCGCCCGCGGTTCCTTTGGAGTAACGTGTGCGTACTCCCCATCCAGAGATCCGAGGCCCGACGCTTCCTCGCCCTCCCCCCGATACGTTTGAGCTATACCCACAACTCTGTGGGATTGCGGTAATGAGCCCCCAAATCGGCAGAAAAGGACTGGACACATGGACACGTTTAAACAACTGTGGTCTTCACTCGTGGAGAAGCTTGGGGAGGCATTACCCTCAGTTCTCGGAGCCTTACTCGTCCTGGTCCTCGGCTATATCCTGGCAGGGCTGTTGCGCAAGGGGCTTGTCACGCTGCTTGGCAAGAGCAAGTTCCTCGAGAAGCTGGGGGGTGAGGGCGAGAAAAAGGTGAAGGTCAACGAGTTGGCGGCGGGCTTGGTCTACTACCTCGTGGTGCTCTACGTCCTGATCCTGGCGCTGGAGGTGATGGGAATCGGCAGCGTGCTTGATCCGGTCAAGGACATGTTCGCGGGCTTCCTGGACACGGTGCCCAATATCGTTGCGGCGGCCCTGATCGGCTTCGTTGGCTATGTCCTGGCCCAACTGCTCTCCGCCCCGACGCGGGCGCTCGCCAGCCCTCTGGACAAATACTCCGCGAAGCTGGGTCTCGGCGAGAGCTTCGCCATCTCGAAGCTCATCGGTCAGCTGGTGTTCCTGGCGGTGTTCCTGCCCTTGCTCATCGCCGCGTTGGACGCGTTGGGGATCGAGTCGATCTCCGGCCCGGCCACGGACATGGTCCAATCCCTGCTCGCGGCCGTGCCCATGATCCTGGCGGCGGCCGTGATTCTGGCGGTGGCCTATACGTTGGGGTCATTCGTGACCACAATGCTCCAGCAGTTGCTTGCGAACGTTGGTGCGGACGGCATCCCCGGGAAGATCGGGGTCTCCAGTTGGTTCGGAGAGAAGGCGACGTTCTCGAAGGTCGTGGCCAAGGTCGTGCTGGTGTTCATCATGGTTGCTGCCACGACGGCCGCTCTGGAGAAGCTGGGCATGGCGCAGAT
>JABGQJ010000662.1 GCA_018648945.1 Victivallales bacterium | reverse complement strand
GCGTGATCGCGGACAACCACTTGCCGCGTCTCGATGGCTTCACCACCGCCGTAGGTGGCTTGACGGCCGCCTTGGGGGGCTTGACCGCCGCCTTCGACGGCTTCGGAGCGTGGCGGGTGATCGCAGCCAGTTGCTTGGGGGGCTCGTAGTCCCAGGCTTCACCGATTGGGTCGGGACGGAGGGCGGATTTCACCAACCCAATCTTGGCGAAGGGGATGGGCTGGAAGTCGGGAATCTCCTCGAAGACGACGGCATCGCTCCGCAGCGCGAAGTCGCCTCCGTCGATGTCCTCGAAGCCGGGATCGCTGTCGGTGACGAAACTGTCGGCCACGTCGTAGTTGCCACAGTAGAACTGGCCGCTCATGACCACCACGTTGCGTTCCGCCCGGTGACGGCGGGGGGCATTGGTGTAATCCATGTAGCCGACAAGCTTGGGATAGCGGGTGGTGTAGGGAGGCTTGGTGATATCGACTTCCTTGAGCAAGCGCGTCTGGTAGGTCGCGCCCTTGAGCATGCCCTTCCACCGGCCATCGGACCAGGGCGAGGCGCCAATGGCGCGCTTGCACTCGACGAAGACGTTGTTGTGGATATCGAGGTCGTGCCCGCCATGGCTGAACACGGCTGCCATGGTGCCGTTGGCCGGCTCGCCGCAGCGGAAGAAGACATTGCCGAAGACGGTGTCGCCGCCATCGCCGTCGTCAAAGTAGACCGCGTTGTTGCCGTGCCCGCGCGGGCTCCCCACGTGGTGCCAGAAGTTGTAGCGGATCGTGTTGCCCCGGCTGGAGGGATTGCGCCCCTTGTAGAAGGCCCCGCAGTCGTCGGTCTCCATGCAGACGTGATGGACGGTGTTGTACTCCACCACGTGATCGTTGCCGCCGAGGAAGATGGCGGTATGGGGCGCATCGTGGAGGAGATTGTGGCGCACGGTGTTGCCGACGCCCTGGACATGAATGGCCCCCGCATAGGTCTGTTGGCGGCGCGAGAAGCGCCAGACGTGGTTGTTCTCGGCCACATGCCCGGCGGGGATGAGCTGGCGGCGGTCGCCGCCGGCGATGGTGATGCCGCGAGCGCCGGTATCGTGGACGTCGCAAGCCGCCACGCGATGGCCCTTGCCGCCGTTGACGTCGATCGCGCTCTCGCCGACATTGCGTACCAGGCAGGCTTCGATCCGGACCGACTCGCCGTCCAGGACCTTGATTGCGGTCTTGACGCAGTTCTCGAGCGTGAAGCCACGGATGGCAAGGTGGGAGGCCCCAGTGACTTGGATGATGGGGGTCTGGAGCACGGAAAGGACGACCCGCGCGCCCGCCAGGGGGCCAGGAGGCCAGAGATAGAGCTTGCCGGCTTCGCGGTCGATGAAGAACTCACCGGGGATGTCGAGTTCCTCAAGCAGGTTGATGGCGCGCCAGCGCCGGGGGGGCGGATTGCCACCGCCCACGCCGTAGTAGTGCGGGGTCGCGAAGGTAATCTGACGGGTTTTGAGGTCAATGGAACCAATCGGCAGGGCCTCGTCATACCAGTCGTAGCACCAATAGCCGTGCAGACGCATGTCCTTGGCCTGGGTCCAGCGGGAGGGACGATCCCCAGTGTACTCGATGATGCCGGGGATGTTCGTTTTGTCGCCGTTGCGGGGTCTGGATCCCTTGCGGATGATCTTGTTGAGCGGAGTCGCGGCCCAGCCCTCGTTGGGCCAACGGGCCAGCTGCATGCGAGTGTCGTTGACGAACAGCTCCGAGACTGCGGCATAGCCCCGGAACACCGTCGGGAAGCCACCGGTGTTGGTGATCCCCAGGCTCGCGAGATCGGCGACCAGGACATTGCCGACCGCCTCCTTGGGCAGACGGTCGGAAGCGGTGGGGGAGAAGGCATTGGCCGGCAGTTGCTGGCCGCCGCTCAGACGCACGGGTTTGCGGCCCCAACTGCGGTAGACAACGGGCTTGTCCGGTTCACCGCCATCCTCGGGGCCGAGTTGGAAGCTCTCGGCGAGATGGAACTCGCCGCGCACCCAGACCGTGACGCCGCCGCTCGGCAGACCGCTCCTATTCTTGAGCCGCCGGACCGCAGCGCGGGCCGCGACGAGGGTCGCGAAGGGGTCTAAGCGAGTGCCGCGGGCCACGGCACCGCCATCGCTCGAAACATAGAAGTTGACGGACCGGGCCAACACCCCGGTAGTGGCGACCATGAGGGCGGCGAAGAAGGTGAAGCGGCGAAGGTTCAGCATACGGAGGTCTTCCTGTGTAGGCGGGGCGTGCAGTGCGGTAGAGCCAGTGCGTTGCGTTACACGAAGGCGGGTTCGTTGCGGATGCCCTCGATGATTCCCTCGGTGGCCGAAATCTCACTCGCCGTGCCAAAGAGGGCAAGCCAGACGGCGCCCTCGGCACCGCCGATTCCACCCGCGCCGACGGGGACGGCCTGGACGCCAGTCAGCGCGTCCAGGGCCTCGATCTCGGTGAAGATATCGCCGGGCACAACCCAGAGAGTCGGGCCCTTGCCCTGCGGATCCTCGTTGATCATGGCAGCGGCTTCCTCCAAGTCGATACCGACGCTTTTCTCGAGCCCGACGGGATGAACGAAGCGGATGCGCCGGGCCATGCAACTACCGATGAATGCTCCCACGTTGCCGCCGGTGGGGTGGCCGATGAGAACACCAGCCTGGGCCCGCTCGTAGTTGAGGGCATTGGCCCCCTTCATGAAGACATCGCCAGGCTTCATGTCCTCAAGAGCATCGCGGGCGCTGACATCGAGCCGTTCGCCTTTGCGGAGAACCAGGTCGGCACCGGTGTAGCTGATCTTCGGGCCATCGTAGTTGGCGGGAAGCGTCCGCCCAGTGACAAGGGTCCTCTTGTCGAAGGGCTCGCCGGTGAGTTCCTCGATAATGTAGCCATTGGTGGTGCCCGAGCCGATGGCGACGATGCCTTGGTCGAGGGCGCGCTTGACCACGTCCCACTGGGCAATGCCCTTGGCGATCAGGCGCTTGGATTCGGAAACGGTGAGTGAGATGACGCGATGCATGGCAAATCTCCCAGATGGTTTGCGGACGCCCTACCTTAGACGGGGCGGGCGATGCCTGCAACTGGTGAACGGCCTGCAAAGGGGTTTGACATATGCCAGCCCGGAAGGGAAAGTAGCATGCCATGGGCAGCGGCTTCCTACGCGGCGCGCCCAGAGTGCATTCCACTTCTGCCCGGGGGTATCTCCTCGGGCACCCCCTCGTCCTGGAACAAGCAAGGCGGAGCGTACCATGGCTGAAAAGCGAGAACAGTGGGGCAGTGGCCTTGGGTTCATTCTGGCGGCAGCTGGCTCGGCAGTCGGCCTGGGGAATATCTGGAAGTTCCCGTACATCACCGGCGAGAACGGCGGCGGGGCATTTGTCATCGTGTACCTGATCTGCATTGTCGCGATCGGTCTGCCAGTCATGCTCTGCGAGCTTGCTCTTGGTCGGCACACCCAGCGCAACCCTGTGGGCGCGTTCCAGGCCGTCTGCCCGAAATCCTCCACCGTGGCCCATCTGATCGGGGGGGGGATCGTGCTGAACGCCTTCTTCCTGTTCTGTTTCGGGCGGTGGCAGGCGGGATTGCTGGCCTTGGCTGTGGGGATACTGGTCTTCCGGATCGGCTGGGTCGTCGTGGGTGCCATGGGCGTGCTGGCGGGGTTCGTGATCCTCTCCTTCTACAGTGTGGTGGGCGGCTGGACCATGGGCTACATGCTGGAGGCCGCGACATTGCAGTCGGAGACCATGCCGGACAAGCAGACGCCGCAGGTGATCGCGAAGGTCGTGCTGACAGAGGTCCAAGTCCCTCCCGAGGGGCTGGCCGAAGAACTCAAGGACCAAGAGCTAAGCGAAGCGGAGCAGCAGGAGCAGCTCACCATCGCTGGGCGCCGCGCGGCGCTGGCGCACCTGGCTGACGCGCTTTCGCTCAATGGCGCGCCGAGGGAATGGGAGAAGATGGAGGCCAAGGAATTCGAGACTGCTGCCATCACGAAGATCATGACCTTGGCCCCCAAGGTTGTTCTGGACGACGCCGTCGCGCTTACCGGCGGCATGGGCACGGACGAGAATGGCGGCGTGGCGTACTCGCATGCGTTGCGGACGGCGGTATCTGGCGCCAGATTCGCCAACAAGACCGGCAACCCCGCCTATGCCCTGACCTTCCACATCATCTTCATGGCGTTGTGCATCGGCATCGTGGCATTGGGCGTGCAGAAGGGGATCGAACGCGCCTCGAAGATCCTGATGCCGCTGCTGTTCCTGCTTCTGATCGCGTTGATTGTGCGGGGGCTGACCCTGCCTGG
>JABGQJ010000661.1 GCA_018648945.1 Victivallales bacterium | reverse complement strand
TGGAACTCCCAACCCGGTCGAGGTCGTCGTGATCAGCTCGGAACGGGAACACCCCGCCAGTGCTAGGACGAGTATGGCCATGCCTACCCAGAGCGATCGGCGCAACGGACTTCTCCTGTTTCCCACGGTCTCCATCCAGCGCATCTCTCTTGGGGGCCAGATCCGCCGCCCATGAACGACCGTGGGCATGGCAACAGCACGGCATGACATATGTGGCACTAGACACCCACGCCTGCGGGCGTCAAGTCCGGGGCAGGGAGGGGTGCATCGACTGCTCCGTCGTCAGGGTGCCGCAACCGGAACCGCTGGTTGCATGACTCGCGCCTGGGAACGCCGCTTTCCAAAGCGGCTCTTCGGCGCGTCTGGCCGACGGGAAGGCGATGCGCTCGAACCGACGCCTGGCATGCCTTGCATCCTCAGTGCCGAAGGATAGGGTCGGCAGAGGCAGTCGTTGCCGGGTCCCTGTGGCGCGATGTGCGAGGGTGCCGTGGCGGAGTCCTATAAGACCGAGGTGTGGACGATGCGTGAGCGTGGATTTGCAGGACTGGTTGTTGCGTTGGTGGTTGGTTGCGCCGTGCCTGCCTCCGCCGTTGAGAATGGTCTCGTCAAGGTCGGGGGACGCACGTATCGCGACGTGATCACCACGTGCTTCCAGCGGCCGTTCATGACCGACGCTGACTTGCGGATCCACTTCACTGACACGCGGGGACGGGTGGCCACCGACGGCGGGCCGGTGCTCTTCCACTACGCCGGGATCGAGGAGGTGCTCGTCAAGGGCAAGCCCCTGCCTGTCCTGCGCCGGGAAGGGAACCTCGTTGAGGTGCGTTTGGCGGCTGGCGTGCACGACGTGGAGATGGTGGCGGCGACGGGCAAGACCGCCCTGGATCTCCCGGCTGATTTCGCGGCTGGGGAGCGCCCGGTGAGCGATATCGAGACCTTCAACGAGCGGGCCAGCGCCCTGCAGCCAGGCGACGAACTGGTGGTCAGGAACGGCGTTTACACAGGCTGGAGCGCGGGGCTTGTGGCAGGCAAGGGCACCGCAGAGAAGCCGGTGGTCATCCGTCCGGAAACGCCGGGCGGGGTCATCTTCCGGGGGCGCACGCACATTCGTCTGACGGGTCGTCATATCGTGTTCAAGGGCTTCCGCTTCGACCATGCGGGGCCGGCGCATGTGCTCTACCTGATCGACGGCGAGCACATCCGCGTCACCCAATGCCAGTTCACCAGTTGCGGCGACTTTGGCGGGACCTTCAGCCATATCGTACGATTGACCCGCAACTGCCGGCGCAGCCGGGTGGACCACTGCTACTTCACCGCCAGCAAGTCCATGAGCGTGGGGTTGCGGATCTTCGGCACGGCGGACATGCCCCAGGACAACCGGCTCGATCACAACATCTTCCGGGACATTTTCAAATACTGGGGCAATGGGCAGGAGAACATCCAGCTTGGCGGCCCCTCCGGTTGCCGGCCGGGGGAAGCGACGATCCGGACGCTCATCGAGTATTGCCTGTTCGACAACGCCTGGGGTGACAGCGAGACCATCTCCAACAAGTCCTCCAGCAACACGATTCGCTACAATGTGGCCGCGAACTGCCTGTTCTCCGCCTTCACCATTCGCTCTGGCGACAACGTCCGGTTCGAGGGGAATGTGATGGTCAACAACGGTGGCGGAGTGCGCGTGTTCGGTGAGCAGCACGCCATCGTCAACAACCTGTTTCTCAATCTGCTCGACGAGGCCGTGACCCTACAATCAGGCACGGACAACGTGCGTTTGCGCACGGCTGCGACCGACACGTTGATCGCTAACAACACCTTCCTCGACTGCCCCATCACCGGGATCAGCGCCGAACGGGAGAGCCCCGCCTTTCCTGTCAGCGTGCGGGGCGTCACCGTTGTGAACAACCTCATGGCGAGTGGCCAAGGCCAGATGATCGACTTGCGGGCAGCGAAGGACGTAGATATCCGCACCAACCTGATCTGGGGTACGGGGCATGCCCAGACGGGACAGCAGGGCAGGGGCGCCGTGCTGGCCGATCCGCGCCTTGAGGGAGCTGGCGCGGCGATCCGGCCAGCGGCAAACAGCCCAGCCATCAATGCCGCACAACCGTTGGCGCAGGTTACCCACGACCGCTGGGGGCGGCGCAGACCCGCAGGTCGGGCTCCGGATATCGGTGCCGATGAGATCGGCGCAGGGGAGGGTACTGTTGGCATGCTGCCGGAGATTCCCCCCCCGCCGTTGCTGATGCCAGACCTGCACAAGGGCGAATACGCCTTTTCCGTCGGCGACACGTCTGGGTTCGAGCTCGTGGACCGCTCCCTGGCCGCTCTTTCGCCGCTGCCGGACGACTTCATCATGGCCTGGGAGTACCTGCCGAAGCAGTGGGAGGCCAAGGCAGCAGTGACCTTCTCAGCCGACCAGGGCGACGGGGGTTACACCATCTCGTGGGGGGGTGTGGATGAAGACGGCCGCCCGCTCGGCGTGATCGCCCTGCGCAAGGGCGCGGCGGCGGAATCGGTGGCCGATGGGGCCGACATTGTGCATCACCGCATGAGCTACCACAAGAGCAGGATGCCAGAACGCCCGGCAACCCCAGCGGCGAAGAGCTGGTACAAATTCGTCCTCATCAAACGCGGGCGAAAGATCTGGCTGGCCCATGCGGGGCGACGGGAGTCGACGCTGGTTCCCGTCGTGCCGGTGATCATCTGGCAGGACCGAGCGGGGTCGCAGAACGGGCCAGACCTGACCATCACGCAGACCAGCGAGGGCCTTTGGCGCAACGTGGCGGTGTGGCGCTATGAGCGCGGTGCTGGGGCGACGCCTCCCACCCCGGCTGATCTCACGGCCCAGAGCAAGGGCCGCAACCGGGTTGCCCTGCGCTGGCGGCACGGCAGGCAGGGGCGGGTCAACTGCACCTATGAGGTCCACCGAGGCACTCGCGCAGACTTCAGCCCAACGGAGGCCAATCGCATCGCCAATCGCGTGGTGGGCACGGGCTATGACGACTTCGAACCACCGGCCGGCAAGACCCTCCACTACAAGGTGCGGTCGCGCAACGTACTTGGGAACACTTCGCGGTTCGTGGCCGTGAGTGCACGCCCGGCCAAGGATGACTCGATGTACGTGTACCTGCCTGCAGGAGCGGCCGAGGAAGTGCAGCCTCCTCTCGTTCTGGAACGGGAAGGCGGTGTCGGGCGCAGGCTTCTGGTCGTGCCGGCCAACGCGGGTTCGCCCACCCGTGGCCCCATCGAGGAAGGGCTGGCGCGGTATGGATTCAAGGCGCCGAAGGCAGGTGCATACGCTCTCTGGGCGTTGGTCCAAGCCCCCGATGGCTCGTCCGACTCCTACTACTTCTCCTTGGACAGCGAGGCATTGACGGCGTACAGCGGCTGGTCGACCGGCGTGCAGGACACGTGGAAGTGGCGACGTGTCTGGCAGAAGAAGCTGGCTGGTGGCATGCATAGCGTGCGCATCAAGCACCGCGAAACGGGCCCGCTCCTCAAGGCCCTCATGGTTACCGATGACCTCACCTTTGGTCCGCCTGCGCCGTAGCGGGGCTGGGGATAGGCTCTTCCTTAAGTCCCGTGGTGCGGGACGAAGGGGGGAGGGTGCACCGGGGCCCGGCGCACCTACCTGGGAACCGGAGTCGCGGCAGTCATGGCGGCTGGCGATAGGCTCCTGATCCGCTGATCCCGTCTCCATGGTCCGAGGCCCCCAGTGGCTTGACTCCCCACAGTAAGCCTGGTACCCTTGCTTGTGCCGCAACCGGAACAGCTGGTTGCATGGCTCGCGCCTGGGAACGCCGCCTCCCAAAGCGGCCCTTTGGGGCGTGGGGCGTCTGGCCGACTGGAAGGTGATGCGCTCTTCGACGTTCTGCCATTCCCGATCCGGCCAAGTGCACGTGCCCGCCGGGCCGAACTGCCTGGCCTGCCGGATTGACAGCTACTTCAGCAACCCCTTCAGCAGGCCTGCGGCACCCTCCTTGACGTCCTTCTTCTTGGCCCCGTCGTCCTTCCCCCCGTCCTTGTCCTTCTTCCCGCCGAGAATATCCCCGAGCGCTCCCCCGATGAGTCCCGCCGCCGCGTCGCCGAGGCTGGGCAGTTTCAACTGCACCTTGGGCTTCTGGACCAGTCCACCGATGACGAGCGGGGAGTAGCCCTCGCCCTGCTTCCCGAGCAGTGACGTGATGCGCTCATACTCTTTCCCAGCGTACTTTTTCAGGATTTCCGGACCGGGCTTGTACTCCATGGCATAGCCGCCTGTCTCGGGATCCGGGATGATGGATGTCCAGCCCTGCA
>JABGQJ010000660.1 GCA_018648945.1 Victivallales bacterium | reverse complement strand
AGCCACTTTGGGTCCTTCCGCCGCCGCCTCTCCATGTCGATGGCCCATTGTGGGTAGCGGATCGCGTGGTACTTCCACGCCGCCGTAGCGACAGCGCGCGAGTAGCCGATCTCGGTGAAGATCGCTGTCTTGTTGGCTTCGCGTTCTCCTCGCCAGATGGGGAGAATGCTCTGCCCGTCCTGGTTCATGCCGGGGAGGTCCTCGGCCTTGGCCACGTCCATGAAGGTGGCGGCCATGTCAACCGTATCGACGAGAGCATGGCTCTGCGTGTTCGGCTGGATCACCCCCGGCCAGCAGGCCATGAAGGAGATGCACGTCCCGCTCTCGTAGTTGGTGGACTTGCCGACGTTGCCCTGGTCCGACAGGTAGATGACCAGCGTGTCCTTCGCGCGCCCCATTTCCCTGAGCTTCCTCAGAACCGCTCCCACGCCCGCATCGACCCACGCCATGGTCTGGGCCATGGGGCCCTTGCCCGTCTGTCTGACAATCTCCTCGCGGGTGGGCATATACCCCTTCTCGATCACCTCCAGGTGGTCCGCCGAGTATCCCTCCGGCGTAGCGTGGATGTCGCCAGCCTCAATGCGTTCCCGTGGCCCGTGCCCTTGCGTCAGGGCCATCCACAGGTAGAACGGCTTGTCCCCCGGAGCTCCGTCCAGGAAGTCGAGCGCCCCCTTGACGATGTATTCCATGTTGTGGTGCCGGAGTGCCTCCGCGCCGTAGTTGGAGAGATTTCCGCTGTAAAGGCTGGCCGCGTAGTCGAACCCCCATTTCCTGAGATCGGCGGCGAGACGCTGCTGGTTCCGCTTCAGCTTTGCGATCACCGCCGGGTCGCGGATGTCGGCGTCTGCAGCGGTGTCGTCCGCACCCAACACATGGCCTCCGCTATTGTGCCACTTGCCAGCGATACCGGTGTAGTAGCCCGCGTTGCGCAGGGCCATCGGCACCGTCTGCTCGTCGTCTTCAAAGAAGGTCCCGTTGCCGAAGAAGCTGTTCTTGCCCAGCGGTGAGAACCACTTGTAGGTGCAACGGCTGGCGTAGTTCCCGGTCAGGCAGCAGTAACGGGTCGGCACGCAGAGCGCGGAGTTCGTGTAGGCGCGATGGTGAATCACACCCGCCGCCGCCAGTTTCTGGAGGTGAGGCGTCTTCGGGCCATCTTTGTACGGCGACACCCACTGCTTGCCTTGGTCATCGCTGATGATCACCAAGATGTTCGGCCGGGCGCCCTCCGCAGCGCGGAGCGGCACCGCCGCCCCGGTTGCCAGGGCGCTTGCCGCCGTCTTCAGGAACGTCCGTCGTTTCATGATGTGTCCAGGATCTGGGGTCCTGCTCCTACCACTCGCTCAGAGGCGTGACCTTGGGCAGGGGCTGGTCGGCCGGGACGCTGCCAGGGCGGAAATGCACGGTCAAGGTCTGCATGGCGTCAGCGGGGAGCTTGAGATTGATGACCACCTGCCGGTCACTGTCGCTCATTCGGTCGTAGTCGTGGATATACGGCTGGTCGTTGGTGACAAGCAGCTCGAAGCGGGCGTCGCCGGGACTCAGAATCCGCATCTCCATGGTCGCGGGTTGCTGGCCCTCGGGCACGCCCTTGGCGGCTTGGCGAAGGACCAGCCGCTTGCCGTCGTCGGCGACCGATGCATTGGAGACCTCGGGGCTGTTCCGGGTAAGTATGGCCCAGCGGATTCGCGTCTCCTCCTTGCCCAGAGTAGTGAACTCGTCCTGCACCACCACGCTCTTTTCCCGGTACAGGCGCAACCCCCGCTTCGCCTGGGCGAGTTGCCCCTTGTAGGCTGGCGACAGATCGAAGATCACGTGCGGATTCTCCGGCTTGTCCGAGAACGCCAGCATGGGCGACTGGGAGCCCGGCACGGGCTTCTGCCCATCCACCACCAGGATGTTGTGGCTCCACCGATCCCGGTAGAAGGCGGGCTCGAAGGGCCTGCCCTCGGCCTTGGCCTTGGCGTGGGCGTTCGCTTCTCGGTCGTAGCTCTGCGAGGGTGCATCGGAGGCCCAGCGAAGACCATCCGCATCGATCACAAACCCACCCACGTCCATGTGCTGATGACCACCGCCGCTCACTCCCCCCTTCATGGCAGCAAAGGTGGCGTCCCTCTCCCACGAGCTGCGAAACGAAGCCAGCGGCTGCAACCCCTTGCCATGCCAATGCCGTTGCTCGGGGGCCTTCGCCGCCTGCGCCTGATCGCTCCAGATCAGGTACATGACCATGTCGGGGTAGTGCCCGCTGCCCGGCTCCTTCTGTAGGGACCGCGCCATGAACTGGTTCTCGATGAAGAGCAGGTTCGGATCCTGGCGGCGACTGGCGAACCAATAGGTGGCAGCCTGGGTGTAGCGATACCGGTAGCCGTCGGAGAAGTTGAGGAACAAGCCCGTCGGGCCGGTGATGAAGTTGATGGCGTCGATGGACTCCATGAAGCCGGGGAACTTCGACAGGCCGGAGTCCGTTCCCATCACGTTCTCCAAGGCATCGATGAACTGCACGGTGTAGGTGGTCCCGTAGGACCAATAGGACGGACCCTCGAAGTAAATCCCGTCGGGCGCGTAGGTGTCCATGGTGTGCGGAATGCCCTTCAGGGACCGCTGGATGGTCCGCGCCGCGACCTGCGGTTCATCCTCCCAGATGGCCAGCGCCGCCACGCCCAGCCCGCTGTTGCAGACTTGGTTCCAGTTGGATTTCCCGTTCGCCCACCAGGGCCGGCCGCGGAAGGAGGTCTCGATGCCCTTGTCCACGATGGCCTTGGCGACCGTCTCGCGCTGTGCCGGCGTCAGCTGGTCGTAGAACCAGTCGTACCCCAACCCTGTGGCGAGGCACAGGCCCGCCGTATCGAGGTAGTGCGACGGATTCCAGTGGGGGATCTTCGTTGCCGCCAACAGAACCTGGATTCCCCCCTCGGCATACTTCTTCTCGCCGGTGAGATGGTAGGCCATACCCAGGTACTTGATCCTGGAAACGGTTTCCCCCGCCGGAGCCAGCATCCGTCTCCCCGTCTTCACATAGGCAATCGGCTTGGCCTCCAGCAGCGCGTTCGCGTGCTTGATGATGACCTCTGACGCCTTCCGGGCGTTCGGATCGCTCTTGATGTTCTGCCGAATCTGAGTGAGACGCCGCTCGTTCAGGTAGATCCTGGGATGTCCCTTGACAGCGTCCTTGAAGAAGGCGGTCACGTCGATCTCCTTGGCCGGCGATAGCTGAATGTCGTCAAGATAGTACCTGCCAACGGCGCCGCTGGAGGAGTGAATCCACAACCGCACACTATCGGCGTCCGGATGGGGCCTGAAGCTCGTGGATACGGTGTGCCACTCCCCCGGCTTCTCATCGCCGATGCCGAGGACGTGCCGCTGCCGGGCGATCTGCTTCGCCCCCTTGTGGTCGCGGATGTAGATGAGGCCTGTCCGGCTGCCCTTGTACGCGATCCTCGCGGTCAGGATGTAATTCTTGCCGGGCGTGACCGGGATTGGGTCGCTGTAGACATCCGACCCCACCTTCTTACCGGTGTCATCGATGGCCAGCACCTTCCCGCCGTTCACGCTCTTGATGGCCGAGAGCTTGCCCAACCGCCACCCCTTGCTGCCCTCGCTGAACGTCCCATTCCTCACCATTCCCCCGCGTCCGTCCGCCGGTTGTGTCCGCGCGGATGGGCAGGAAGCAAGGAGGCCAAGAACAGCCAGGGCTGAGAGTGTCTTTGCTACCATCGTCTTGGGCATGCAGGCGTCGTCCGGTGCGTTGCTAGGAGATTGCCGGAGCACAACCGCCCCGCGGACCCGTAATGTGACACGCAATCCCTCCCTTTGCCCGTCAATCCGCAACGTGTCGTACTAGTCCGTCGGGCCCGGGTTGTCCATGAATGCGCGATCCGCCTGCTCAAGAGGCCGAACCCGTCCCGCCAGAACGTCCATCGCCTTCCTCCCGATCCTGTGGGCACAGAACTCCACGATCTGCTGGCCCAACTCAACGGAGGCGTACTTCAGCGGATTCCAGCCACCAATGCCTTCCGGCTCCTTCATCTGCATGGTTTCCACATCCGCCCTGCCGACTGCCTCCATCTGCTCCCTCAGTTCATCCAGGCACACCCGTTCCTGGTGGGCAAACATCATGGCCGAGGTCTCCCAGGCTCCGGCGTGATCCATGCTGTATTTCATGGATACTCCCCCTTGCCAGTTCTCCCCCTCGGTGATGCCAAAGCCCTTCGCGTCGCTTCCTCTGCACGCCCGCTGAATGCCATCGTGAATGGCATCCCGCTGGGGTTCGATGTCGTGCCCGGTCACGCCGACTAGGACCTTCCAG